>JBEAPM010000066.1:0-6440 GCA_041164445.1 Cyanobacteriota bacterium | reverse complement strand
CCGCCAGGTAGGTGCGTGTTCCCAGGTTCTCCGCTGCAAGTCGTTCCGCCAGGGTGGTTTTACCAATTCCCGTCATGCCACAAATCCACAGCAGCCGTTTACCGCTCTCCAGGGCAGCCCGCAAGGTGGCAATTTCCGCCTCCCGTCCGGTAAAGGTAGCGGGGTTGTAGCTGCTGAAGTGGGGCTGTGTAATTGGAAGTGGGGTAACGATCGCTTCTGGGTTTGTCGCTACCCCTGGGCTTTTTTTGCCTGTAACGACTCCACCGCTTTGCGAAGTCCCTGCACCACATTCAAAAACGCTTCATCCCGATCGTCCCATTTGGTGACGGGTTTACAGTCCTTGGGTAAGCCTTGCAGCTTGCTAAAGGGCGTTCCCTGCCAATCACAGGGTTTCAGGATAATGGGAATCACCCGCGCTGTTCCCGCATCATGGCGCTCCACCGCCCGCTGCATTTCCAAGTCAAAGCAATAATCGGAAGCTAAAAAACGGGGCGTAATCAACAGCAAAATGATTTCCGCCGCTTCCAGGTTGGCTTTAATTTCCTGATCCCACTCTGCCCCCGCTTCGATGTCTCGATCCTGCCACGCTTTGATTTTGCCCTGACGTTTCAAGGTTGCCAAATGCACCACCAGTTCATCCTTCAGGACTTCATCCGCATGGGCATAGGAAATAAACACATTCAAAGGTTCTGCTGAGTTTGTTGCCATAGGGGATACCGATTGATGAGCAACAGAAGACACTACAGGAGATTGTACAGACTTCTGCCCTTCTAACTGTGCTTTTTCCTCAGTATAGGGTTGTATTTCCCGCTGCTTTTCTTGAATGAGCAACCGTAATCGGGCTTTATCCTCCAGGGGAGCCAGAGCCAGGGCTTTTTCCAAACCCGCAAGCTGTGCTTCCAAATTCTCCAGGAGTTGATTCAAATGGGCAAGACGATCGCTCATGGCGTAATTTCTAGAGACGAACACCCCGAGTTTAACCCGAACTAATGCTGAGGGGATTACCCTGTTAATAACGATCGCTCCCTGACCCATTGTTCAATTAAAGGAATTTCAATCCGATCGTTGCCTTCAACGGTTTCAATGACATGGTAGCGGTGCAAACGGCGGATGGCATTTTGGGTATCGGGATGGCTGAGATCAGGGGGGGGACGATCGCTGGCTAAACGCTGTAAATAGGCTTGACCCGCTAGGATTTCGGCGGCGGTGGTGCCGGTAAATTCTGTCCAGACGTTGGTGAAGTAGGGATCGCCTTGGGTGAGGGCCATTTCAATGGCCGCCTGTAAGAGGGGAAAGGTAATCCGTTGCGTATGGGCGAGATTGGCTTGCGTAACCATCGCTGATCCCAGCAGTTGCAAGAGGTAGGGCTGACAGCGGGTGAGGCGCAGAATTTCCGGGAGAATGCCCGTATCGTAGCGCAGGTCAAAGTCTGGATCGGGGTCGAGCATTAAATCTTCCGCTTCCTGGGGTTCCAGGTAGAGCATTTCCATCGGCACCACACTAATGAAGTAACTACTCCAGTTTGGCCCCAGTTCCGCGAGGGTTTGCACCCCAGAAAAGAGAAACGCGAGGCGCTCTTGATGTTGAATGAGGCTCCGCAGTTCATCCAACAACCCCACACTTAACCGCTGCTCCGTGAGGGCAGTACCCAACTTTTCAAACTCATCCAAGGTCAGCAGTAACCGTCGCCGCCCTAGGGCTGGTAAGGCATCCTCTAGCCAATCTTCCAGGAGGGGATAGGGCGCTTCATAAAATTCCTTGCGCTGGGGTAACGCCATTAACGAAATTCTCTGGCTCCTGCAATCCCGAACGATCGCTCGGAGTAAGCCATAGCAAAAATCCGCTTCGCTGTTGGTTATCCCTGACGCTTGTAAGTCCACATACACCGGAATCAGATCGCTGGGTAAGAGGCGCTGCAAATTCAACAAGAAGGAGCTTTTGCCACAGCGTCGCGGCCCGTGGAGTACCAGAGTGGGGCGATTGCGATCGAGCACGAGACGATAGACCTCATCCACAAACCGACGACGACCTTTGAATAATTCAGCCCGATCGCGGAGGGGATTGCCAAAGGTAAAGGGATTCAGCAGTTCTCCCTGGGATTGTTGTTGCTGGGCTTGGAGTTCCAACTCCAGAAGCCGTTGCCAGTGGGTGATCACCGGTTGCCAGCGCTTAACCATTGGGGAGCGTAAGCCGAAACTGGGTAATTGGGTGGGCAACAGCTTTAACTCAGTCAGAATACGCTCCAGTCCCCGTTCCCGCAGGGCCACATTACCAGCAGCTAAACTATTGCTAACATCACGGGCAAAGGTTTGGAATTTGGGAAAGAGAACCGCAACCTCAGGGGGTAACTTAACTGCTTTGTGGTCTAATTCTGGCTGATACAAGCTGGGAACTAACCGGGAAAAAAGGGGATGATTTTCAGAGGCAACGGCTTGTAAAGCTTCTGTTGTTTGAATGGCGGTGAGTTGATCCGCCAAGACTTGGGGCAGTGCCTGACGCAGGGTGTACTGAAAGCCGAAGAGATCAAAGGTTTGGATGTGCTGAAAAATGGGTAAAGCAGCCTGGGCATCGGTTTTAAAGGCTTGGATTAAGAGTTGAGCATGACCGGGGAGCGGCAACCATAAAATTTCGCTGGTGTAGGGGGGGAGGCGGTGCAATTAGCGGTGAGGTTGAATGCGAAAAAAACGTTTGATCCAGGGCAGACTCAAGGGTGCTTGCATGAAGGAAAAAACAGCTTGATCCGGGCATAGATGGTAGTACCCCAAACCAATAGCTGGAATGACCCACAAGACCTGAACACCCGACTGTTCAACACCCAATAAAACCATAACTAGAGCCAGCCATAAACTTCCGAAGCGATCTCTGGCTGGAGCTAAGGAAATGGCAATCAGTCCACTGATGAAACACAGCAGGGGGGGGGGATACTGATATAACCGCAACGACTCCCGCAACGACTCCCGCAACGACTCCCGCATCCTCACCAGTCTCGATTGCGGTACTCAATCCAATACTCAGTAGGAGAGTGAGAAATGCCATGACGATCGTGTCACGCATATTTTGGGCAATTAACCCAGTTCCGATCGCTACACTAAGGGTAGTTCCGAGGACAAAAATCCATCGAGCGGCACTTTGGGACTCATTTTTTAAGCGCCAATAGACCAATCCACTGGTCAGCCCTATCCCTAAACTGCCAAATCCCAGACCTCGAATCCAGACTGAAAAGGGAGGCAAGGTATTCTGAAGGGCCGCGATCACTTCGTTCCAGAGATCGGGCTGTGTGCCATAGCTGAAGGCTAAGAGAACGGGGAAGGAGAAGGCCAGAGGCAAGTACCAGACAGCTATTCCGTAGGTTGCCAGCCAGGCTAAGGGCAGCAATAGCAAAGCCAGGGTTCCAGGGTTTTGTTGAATGCCAGGAATAAAGGCCAGACTCAGACAAACCGTGATTAGCAGAAACTGACTGAAAAACCGTCCATTGAACCTGAAAAGCAGAATATTTGAGAATGTAGTATCCGGTCTAACGCCATCTTTTTCCTCAGCCGGTGCCCATTCATTCATCCGCTGCTGCAACCGAGAGGGACACCACAGCGCCCAATAAAATAACTCCCAGGTTTCCTGTAAAAAGCGCTTCATGGTTGCCCTATCACCAGATCATAATTACAGTAGCGTTTGAAAGCCAGCCTGTCTAAAATGTCGATCAGCGGTGAGGGCGTAAGTCAAGCTTTCTCGCCACATTACGACAAAGGATAAACAGTCTACTAATCCCCAGGTTTTGTCGGAACGAGATCCATAGAGGTCGAGACCCTGTTGGAAGAGCGGTGGATCAATATTGATAATAATGACGTTTTCCGTTTGATAGAGCTGCTGTAAAAACTTATATATCTTAGGGCGATTGTAAGTGCTGAGTGCGTTTCCAACTTCCAGCAAAATTGCCTCGGTTGTCAAAACTTGCTGAGCATTTTGAACAGTAGGCAATAGTATCCTTGCTCTTTCATGGTACTGGTCACGGGAATTCAAAAGAGCCTGGATGAAAGATGTATCTAGAAAAAACTCGGTCATAACGGGGGGTTAGAGTGTGAAGACTGAAGTTGATCATATAAATAGAGATCATGATTTATAGACCAATCTTCTGGAGCTTCGATCGTGCCCACTAATTCGGACAGCGTTTCCCAGGCATTACTGGAGGTCTTGGCTGAGGAATTATCTGAGCTTGAGAGCGTATGGTACGGGTAGTGGGAGGTTAAGAGTTTTATGAAATCGAGGACGAGACGCAATAGGGGGGAGGGAAGTCGATCGAGACTGTCCTGGATTTGCTGCTTGATGGACTGATCGATGTCGGGGATGGATGTCATGGCGATCGGGTAGCTCAGGGATTCCGCTAGTTTAGCCTACCCTGCCAGAGAGCGAGGCTCAGAATACATGATCAGCACTGCCTTAGCAATCTAGCAGATTCGCTGCATCAATTCGTCGTAGCAAACCGGAACACTTGGAGTAAGTGGTTTGGAGTTTTTGAAGTTTAGCCTGAAACTCAACCGCATTTCCCTCTAACGTTGCTAAATCCCGTAAATTAATCAGGTGTTGAACCGCTTCATCATAGGATTGTGGTTTCTTACGAGAAATTAAAGAGTCGATCGTTTTCCAAATTTGCTCCTGTTGAGGTTTCAAGGATTCCAAATACTGACGGCGTTCCCTGGTTGCCGTTTCCTCCTCCCTGGCTTTGCGGGCTAAACGTTCCGTATCGGCTAAGGCTTTTAAGTGGGCATAGCTGCGCCGCTGCTCAGATTCAGGCAAATATTTAGGGGTTTGAGAAAATCGCTGACGTAAACGGGCTTGAAGTTGGCTGGCGATCGTGAGATCACTGGTGACAATTTCTAAGAGTAATTCTGTTTTTTCCTGTTCTGAAAGGGCTTTAATCCAGTCTTCAAAAGGTTCCTGACGTTCTGTTTGAGTTTGGCTTGCCTGAGAAGCGATCGTTATTAAATCGGGATCGATTTGTAGCCACTCAACAAATGCCTTCAGTGGAGCATTTAAGTTTTGTAAGTTAGGGGGAACCGGTGGCTCTTGAAGATCCTCTTTTGAGCCATAAGAGACGGCTGCTGCCTGAAGCCAAGCTAAATATAAAACCCGGTAATCCTCTTGAAGAATAGACTGCCGTAAGGGAATCAATAAACTGAGCCAATTATTATCATCCTCAATCCATAGACTGCCTCCCTCTTCACTAATATTGATGTTAAGAATTACATGTTCTTTAACGATACTCACTTCAACCGCACGTTTAAAACAATATAACTTCAGGGCAGAGAGATTCACTGCTGATTTTGGAAACCGAAAAGCTAATTGATGGGTTCCCCAATTAGCCATATACAGCATGGCATCAAAATATTTTTCTAAAACCGACAAGGGCTTGCCCCGAAAATCTCCATAGCTATAGGTAAAAATCCCTTGGGTAGCCGTCAGCCTCACTCGACTGGATAAACTTCGTACATCATTCTGCTCAGTTTGAGTTAAAGGGCGATCGATCGCCTGAAATTCATAATATTGGTATTCCATGGAGAAATATAATGATTGATAAAGTACAGTTTTAGCCTTTGCATAATTACATATTTAACTCTGCCTCGATCGCCTCCATTCTGGTTTCTAACTGCCCCAACTGCCGCTCCAGTCTCACCCGATCGCTAGGATTTAGGGTTGCGGAAAGCTGATCCGATACTGCCTGATATTCCTCACTCAGTTGATCTAACTCCCGCTGAAGCCGATCGTTTCTTAATTGAAGAACTTTATTCGTCGTTGTTTGAGCAATTTTATCAAAAGTAGGCAACCAGCTTTTTTTAGATTTAACCTCCAGGTTTAGAGAGCTAAATTCTTTTTCGTAACCTGCAATCTCGCTCCTGAGATTTTCAACTCGTTGGCGTATTCTTACCTTATCTTCAGCCGGAGAGAGAATTAAAGCCTTTTCTAAACCATATAATTGTTCGTAATAGAGAGATAAAAGCTGTTCTAGTTGTTGCTTTTGTATAATGAATTGATCATCTTTAGTTGTTCTTTCCACAACAGGATCTTGAAATTCAAAAACTCCACCACGCCAACTCCAAAAGTCTGGAGCTGATTTTGCAGCAGAATCAGCAGTTTGTGAGTCCATCCAGAGAATAATTGGAAGTTTAAATTCTCTTAACGCTTCTCGTGTCCACTGCAAAGAAAACAAAAAGCGATCGGTATCTGCTTCCAGATTTTCTGAATTATTGCTCAATAACTCATCGGCTCCTAAAACTGTAGCGACAGACTTATTACTTAAAAGCTCAGGTTCCCGAAATACTAAACTTTGTAGACTTTGTTTAAGGCTGAGCGAGGTATCTAACCTCACTCGACTACACTGAATCCCTTGTGTGATTAACTCAGATTCATATTGCCTAATGACCTCATTTTTATACCTTTGAGTATTAGAA
>JBEAPM010000065.1:0-2538 GCA_041164445.1 Cyanobacteriota bacterium | reverse complement strand
ACGGATCTTGGAGGCTGTTTATGGCGATCGCGAGCATTAATCCCGCAACCGGTGCATTGCTTCAAACCTTTACGCCTCTGGAGGAGAAGGATCTGGAGCAAAAATTAGCCCTTGCCCATCGCACCTTTGCCACCTATCGCAAAACAAGCTTGGCAGACCGATCCGGCTGGTTAAACCAAGCGGCTGAGTTATTGGAGATTCGTCAGGCCGATTTGGCCCGCCTAATGACCCTGGAAATGGGCAAACCCCTGAATGGGGCGATCGCTGAGGTGAAAAAATGTGCTTGGGTCTGTCGTTTTTATAGTGAAAAAGCAGCGGAATTTTTAGCGCCCCAGTCCATTCCTACGGATGGGCTCGAAAGTGGGATTCGTTACGATCCCCTGGGTGTGGTTTTGGCGGTGATGCCCTGGAACTTTCCCCTCTGGCAGGTCTTTCGTTTTGCCGCGCCAGCGCTGATGGCGGGGAATGTGGGTTTGCTCAAACACGCTTCCAATGTGCCCCAGTGTGCCCTGGCCATCGAAGCCATTTTCCAGGATGCGGGGGTTCCCTCCGGCGCGTTCCAAACCTTGCTGATCGGGGCTAGCCAGGTGGCCCGGGTTGTGGAGGACGATCGGGTACAGGCCGCAACCTTGACGGGAAGTGAGGCGGCGGGGGCCAGTTTAGCGGCAGCGGCGGGACGGGCTCTGAAAAAAACGGTATTGGAATTAGGGGGCAGTGACCCTTTCATTGTCATGGAGAGTGCCGATCTCAGCAAAGCCGTGGCAACGGCGGTCACGGCCCGAATGCTTAACAATGGTCAATCCTGCATTGCAGCCAAACGATTTATTGTCCAGGAGACGATCGCTGCGGACTTTCTCACCCAACTCACGAAACAGTTTCAAGCCTTAAAGGTGGGGGATCCCCTCGATCCAGAGACTCAAGTGGGTCCCCTAGCAACCCCGAGCATTTTGGCGGAACTCGATGAACTGGTGCAGGACTGTATTCAGCAGGGGGCCCGAGTCTGTTGTGGTGGTGCTCCACTCCAGGGGAGTGAAGCGTTGCCGGAAGCGTTGCGCCAGGGAAACTTTTATCCTCCCACCATCTTGGCGGATCTCCCGGAAGGTTGTCCGGCGTACCAAGCGGAATTTTTTGGCCCGGTGGCCTTGGTTTTTGCCGTCTCTAGCCTAGAGGAAGCGATCGCTTTGGCAAACTCGACATCCTTTGGCTTAGGAGCCAGTGCCTGGACTCAGGATCCCGCAGAAAAGGAGCGATTTTTGCAGGAACTAGAAGCCGGAGCCGTGTTTATTAATGGTCTGGTCAAGTCCGATCCTCGCTTACCCTTTGGCGGCATTAAGCGATCGGGCTATGGACGGGAATTGGGAGCGGAAGGCATGCGGGAGTTTGTCAACTTAAAAACGGTGTGGGTGAGCATAAGGCAAGCCCCAGCATGACCCAGAATTACAGGTCACCTTGAGGAAGGGTGGGGCGACTACACCGAACCCCACAACCCTCATTTTTGCGTGGGGACTCGGGCAAAATTTTGAATTTTTCAAAGTGCCCTATAAGATGATCGAGATTTTATCCATTCCATGGACTTGCACTTGAAAATGTTCCAGATTCCCCTGCCGCGATCGTTCTCATTCCGTTCTCGTTCCTTCCTGAACTTAATGGTGTTAGGCGTAACCCTTGGAGGACTGTGGGGGTGTAGTGAACCCGCTTCAGACGGAACGGCTCCGTCCGAAAATGAACTGGAATTTTGGACGATGCAACTTCAGCCGGACTTTACCGATTATTTCAAGGACTTAATTAGCACCTTTGAAAGTGAAAATCCCGACCTGACGGTGCGCTGGGTGGATGTGCCCTGGAATGCCATGGAAAGCAAGATTCTTACTGCGGTTTCAGCGGGAACGGCACCGGATGTGGTCAACCTTAACCCTAATTTTGCCTCCCAGTTGGCCAGTCGCAAGGCTTGGCTAGTCCTCGATCCCCTCATCGATATTGGCATCCGCGATCGTTACCTCCCCAAAATTTGGCAAGCCAGCACCCTGACCAATGAAGCAGGGGGACTCACCAGCTTTGGCGTTCCCTGGTACCTCACCAGTCGCATTACCATCTACAACCAAGCCATACTGCAGGAAGCAGGGGTGTCCGAGCCCCCGCAAACCTATGTAGAATTGGCCCAAGTTGCGCGGGAGATTAAAGCGAAAACCGGCAAGTACGCCTTCTTTGTCACCTTTGTGCCCACGGATTCCGCAGAAGTATTGGAATCCTTAGTCCAAATGGGGGTGATCTTAGTGGATGAGCAGGGAAAAGCGGCGTTTAATACCCCAGCCGGTAAGGCCGCCTTCCAATATTGGGTGGATCTCTACCAACAGCAATTATTGCCCCAGGAAGTGCTGACCCAAGGCCACCGCCGCGCCGTTGAACTCTACCAGGCTGGGGAAATTGCCCTCCTGGCCTCTAGTCCCGAATTTTTGAAAACGATCGCCACCAATGCCCCCGCCATTGCCCAGGTTTCTGGGGCCAGTCCTCAAATTACCGGGGACACGGGGCGCAAAA
>JBEAPM010000064.1:0-7279 GCA_041164445.1 Cyanobacteriota bacterium | reverse complement strand
GATGACCAGAGTTCCGGTAGGTGCATCCATACTGGGGGCGTTAGTTCTAGGTGAGGGTGAAACGAAGTGTTTTTCATGATGTCCTCCATCGCTGGCAACGATTGACGATACCTCTAGTGTTCCTCAGAACCAGGGGATCTGAACAGATTCAGTTTTATTGAATTGTTACGGGTACAGTTTGATTCTGCTAAACTGTATTGGCAATGATTAGACGACCTTCGCGTTCTGCAGAGTTTCCATGAAAATTACGCCTATTGAACTTGCGCCGGATCAGATTTTGTATGAGCAGGTAGCGGAACGTATCCAGCGTTTAATTGCCGATCGTGTTCTTCATCCTGGCGATCGTTTGCCCTCGGTGCGAAAACTGAAGGCTCAACTCTCCATTAGTACGGCAACGGTTTTAGAAGCCTATCGACTCTTGGAAGATCGGGGGCTAATCGTGGCTCGGCCCCAGTCTGGATACTACGTCCGACAAACCAGGGTGGACTTTCCGGAAGAACCTACGCCTTCCCAGCCGCCATCCCAGGCGCTGACGATCGATACTTCCCTGGCCTTTCAAGTCCTCAATGCCATGCGGGATCGCAGTTTGATTCAACTGGGGGCAGCGGTACCGGCCATGGAACTTATGCCTTTAGCGAAACTGAGCCGCCTCATGGGCAAACTATTACGGGAAGATCCCAATTTGGCCTATGCCTATGGATCTCCGCTTGGCCACGAGTCTTTACGATCGGAATTGGCGAAACGAATGCTGAGTGCGGGGTGTACCATTACACCGGATAACCTGGTGGTGACCAATGGGGCGAATGAAGCGATTTATCTCTGTCTGCAGGCGATTACTCGCCCTGGGGATACGGTGGCCATTGAGTCCCCTACCTATTTTGCCATGTTGGAGGCCCTCAAAGTTTTGCAACTGCAGGCCTGGCCGCTGCCCACCCATCCTCGCGAAGGACTGAGCCTTTTGCATTTAGAAGCCGCCTTAAAAATGGGGAAAATTAATGCTTGCATGGTGGTCTCCAATTTTAGTAATCCCCTTGGCTGTTGTACGGAGGACGATCGCAAAAAGGCCTTAGTGGAGTTACTCAATCAATACAATGTGCCCCTTATTGAAGATGACGTTTATGGTGAACTGGTTTTCCATGGCCCTCGTCCCAAAGCCATCAAAGCTTTTGATACGGAAAATCGCGTTTTGTACTGCTCCTCTGTCAGCAAAACGATCGCGCCGGGGTTACGCATTGGTTGGTGTGCGCCGGGACGCTACCATCACCGCTTTTCTCAAATGAAGTCCATTCTCAATCAATGTACGGCTCTTCCCTCGCAACTTACCGTTGCGGCTTTCTTAAGTAATGGTGGCTACGATCGTCATTTACGGCACCTACGCCACACCTACCACGTTCACATGCAGAAAATGCTGCACACCATTTCCGAAACGTTTCCTCGGGACACTCGGGTGACGCGCCCCCAAGGGGGACATGTGCTCTGGTTGGAACTGCCCCACCCCTTTAATGCCCTGAAACTTTACGAAGCGGCTCTACAGTATCACATCAGTATTGCCCCTGGCATCATGTTCTCCCCCTCTGGGCAACAGTACGCCAACTGTCTGCGCCTCAACACCGCCCTTCCCTGGAGTGAGCCGATCGAAACAGCGGTGAAAACCTTGGGGCAACTGGCCTGTGAGCAATTAGATTGTGGCTAATGTCCATACGTAAAGGGCTGGATTGCATGGATGACCCACCCAGCCCAGTTTTACCCCTAGATCATGAGATTTCTCAAGCGATGACGAACCTCAGAGGGGATCGGATCCTCACCGGGTTGGGATAAGGCTTCCACAAAGGTCTGAAATTCTCCATAGTTCAAGGTGGAGAGATTCACCTCCAACTGCACCCCTTCCGTCTTGAGTTCCTGATCTAAGGTGGCCATCAGTTGCGACCAGTTGCGCAGATGCTCTAGTTTTACTTCTAACGCTGTCAGGTCTGGATGATAGCGATCGGGAATTCCCGGATCCGCCAACACTTCTTGAATACTCTCTTGAAGGTTGGCCAAAATTTCAGCCTCACTCTCCACCAGACGATCGCCGGAACGGATATCCGCCAATAATCTTAGACTGGTTTCCATCACTCCCCGTAAAACTTCCGCAGCAAATGGATCCGCGATCTCACTGAGATCCTTGGTGAAAATCTCTTGGCGTTTGTCCCGTCGCCAGGCTGGATCTTCATCCAAGGCGACCAAGGTTGCAGGACGTTCCCCGGCTGGTTGCTCCTGTTGGTACCGTTCCAAAGGAGGATGCAGGACGGCCATATTGGGGGCAAAGGGTTGCAGAGACGCTTCATCCAGAAAAGTCCATTGGGCCCAGTGGAGAATTTCCGCAGGGGCTTCTTCACTGGCGAGGGGGGCGGAATCGGTATAGCCCGTGAGGCTTTGGGCTTGAGGAAACAGTGCCGCCATTTGACGGAGGTTTTCTTCCCAACCGGTATTGCAACCCGCCAGAAAAATCGAACGAATCTGGGAGACCGCTTTAGGTAAGAGGGCCGTAATGCGGCGCAGATCCTTCAATTCCAGGTTGCCACTAAACTCCTGAGGACGATCGCCAATGCCCCAGAAAAAGCGACCGCCCGAATGGCCAGACAGCACGAGGCGTGTGGGAATATCCTCCTGGTGTAACTCTGCCCTACTCCAGACCTGAATGAGCCGAGCCACTTCATCGCGGAGGGCAAAGTCTAGCCCCCAGAGGGCATCTGCTAAAGCGATCGATTGGGCCCCGTCAAACCCGAGGGATTGGATAAAGTCTTGCACCTCCGCTTCGATCGTCAGGTCAAAGGATTGTTCCTCCAAAGAAACGGTGGGCGTATCCTGATGGAGAATCCGTTGCAGAGGCAGACCCACGGACTCTAAAGCATGGGCTTCAAAATAAGCATTTGCATTCAAACCCAAAAAAAGAATGCCGGATTGATCGATGGTGAGTTTGAAGGGGATTTGAGCGAGAACCTCCTGCGGGGCCTCCCTCTTGGGCTCGAACGGCTCCTGCAGCGGGACGATTGGGGTGACGAAGGGTAGGGAAGGGGGCAAATTAATGTGCATCATGATCCTCTTAACCAAGCAGACTATGGACGATGCCAAACAGCACCCCGTCATTGGTAGGGCTGCCCATGTTAATTAGAATACGAGGTTAAATCCGTACCCTGGCCCCCGTTAAAGAAGACTTAACGATTCTCCCCTTCAGGGGCTCTGCTCCTCTAGTGCCAGGGGGCTCACGGGCCAGAGGGCTGGATGTAAGGTGACCACCGTCCCCACGATCGCTAGGGTAGGGGAAGGTAGTTCCACCGCTGCGACTTGCTCCACAATGGTACTGAGTTTCCCTACAAGGACTTGCTGGGTCGGACAGGTGCCTTCGCTAATGAGGGCGATCGGGGTTTCCGCCGCTTTCCCCCCCGCCATCAGTTCGCTGACAATAAACGCGAGATTGTGTAACCCCATGTAAATAACGATCGTTTCTGCCCCTTGAGCAAAGCTTCGCCACTGCACCTGGGGGGCATACTTCCCCGCAGACTCATGACCCGTGACAAAGGCAACGGAAGAACTGAAGAGACGGTGGGTCAAGGGAATACCGGCATAGGCAGGCACCGCGACCCCTGCGGTCACCCCCGGAATCACTTCCACCGCAATGCCCGCCGCTAATAACGCTTCGGCTTCCTCGGCTCCGCGCCCAAAGATAAAGGGATCTCCCCCCTTGAGGCGCACCACAATGTCAAAGTGTTGAGCCTTTTCCATTAGCTGGGCGGTAATTTCCGGTTGGGATAAAGAATGGCGGCCGCGGCGCTTACCCGCATGAATGCGCAGGGCTGTCTTGGGCATTAACGCTAAAATTTCGGGGCTGATTAAGGCATCGTAAAAAACAACATCTGCGCGTTCTAAAATGGCTTTGGCTTTGAGCGTCAGCAACTCCGGATCGCCGGGCCCGGCCCCCACAAGATAAACTTTTCCCACCGCGTTGCTCTATCCTGGTCTCGTGATCTCAGTCCCTGTTTGCCTATTCATGCTAGCATTTCAGGGCTTTCCGCTTAAAGTGGAAGACAAGGCAGCAAAGCAACGTTGATCCCCTGGGCTGTTGACAGCAATTTCCCGTTTCCTGGCGATGAACATTCTCTTTCTCCATCAAAATTTCCCGGCTCAGTTTCGCCATCTCGCTACTGTCCTAGCTCAGGATCCTCAACATCGGGTTATCTTTGCCACAACACGGGAAGAAGGGTCTCTGCCTGGGGTGCAGAAATGTCTCTATCAGGTTTCCCGCCAGCCCCATCCTGAGGTTCATCACTATGTCCGCCCTCTCGAAAGTGCGGTCTTAGAAGGTCAAGCGGTGTATCGGCTCTGTCAAGATCTGCAAAAACAAGGTTTCTCTCCCGATCTGGTCTATGCCCATTCCGGTTGGGGACCAGGGCTATTTATCAAAGATTGTTTCCCCAACGCGACCTATCTTTGTTTTTTTGAGTGGTTTTACCATGCCTTTGGTACGGATGCTGACTTTGACCCCAGTGATCCCCTCGATGCCAATGGGGTTGCTCGGATTCGGATCAAAAATGCACCGATTTTGCTGGATCTCTATAGTTGCGATCGGGGACTTGCGCCAACCCACTGGCAACGGCAGCAGTTTCCCCCGGAATTTCACCGTAAAATTTCGGTGTGTCATGACGGCATTGATACCAGCTTTTTTCAGCCTCAGACCAATGCGAAGTTGGTGATTACGCCCCCCGCGCCGATCGCTTCGCCGTCGCCTCTGGACTTATCAGCGGTTGAGGAAATTATTACCTACGTTGCCCGAGGCATGGAGCCCTATCGAGGTTTTCCGCAGTTTATGCAAGCGGTGGCTAGCCTGCAACAACTGCGTCCCCACTGTCATGTGGTGGTGGTGGGTCAAGATCGGGTGGCCTATGGCAAATCGTTGCCGGAGGGCAAAACCTATCGCCAATTGATGCTGGAAACCTTGGATCTCGATCTATCCCGGATCCACTTTGTTGGACATCTGCCCTATTCCCTCTATTTACAAGTGCTTCAAGCTTCTACGGTTCATGTTTACCTGACCCGTCCCTTTGTCCTCTCTTGGTCCATGCTAGAGGCGATGGCGACTGAGTGTCTTGTGGTGGCTTCCCGCACGCCCCCGGTGGAGGAGGTGATTAAAGATGGGGTCAATGGATTGCTGGTGGATTTCTTTAGCCCTGAAGCGATCGTTGAGCGGGTGCTGGAAGTGCTGGATCATCCCGATCGGATGGCGATGATTCGAGCCCAAGCCCGGCAGTCTATTCTGTTGCGCTACGATTTGGCTAAACTGTTACCCCTGCATCTTATGTGGCTCAAGGGTGAGCCGTGGCCAATGTTAGATCAGCGATCGTTTCCGTAGGGCCTACCATGCTCGATCTTTCTGTTCTCCGGGGTCTGGATAAATTGCCAGCTCCTGCCCGGCTCCTGATGACCCTGGGTGTGCTGGTACTGGTGTGGTTGCCCTTTGGCCTGCCTATTCTCCACTGGGTTTCGGATCCGGATTGGCAAAGTATTTTGGCCCTAGGTTTAGCCTATGGGCTGTTCATTGCCGTCGTGCGCGGTTGGGGGACGATCGTTGCCCAGCGATCGTTTCCTCTGGAACATTACGGCTTGACGTTCAAAACAATAGTGCGATCAGGGGTGCGGGGCTGGATCATTGGCACTGGGGTGGTGCTGGGGCTCTATACGCTACAGGGTCAACTGGGCTGGGTAATCTGGACTTTTCCCCACGGTCAGGAGCTTGACTTTCTGATCATTGCCCTAGAGGGGGGAGCCGTAGCGATCGGGATTGGCTTTGCGGAGGAATTCTTCTTTCGGGGTTGGCTCTTGTCGGAACTGGCCGCGGATTATGGTTTTTCCCGGGCAGCGATCGTCAGTAGTGGTCTTTTTGCCCTGCTTCACTTCATCAAACCGTGGGCAGAAATTCTGCGAACCTTGCCCCAGTTTCCCGGCTTATTCCTGTTGGGGTTAATTCTAGCCCGAGCCAAGCAACAGCACCTGGGCCAAGCGATGGGCATTCACGGTGGATTAGTGTGGGGCTACTATTTGTTAAAAGTGGGAGACTTAGTAATCCAAAGGGATGGAATTTCCCCCTGGATTACTGGGGTGGATGGCAACCCGCTCGCGGGGGTCTTGGGTCTAGTCGCTTTAACGGTTTGGCTCTGTTTTCCCGCCTTGCGGCGCTGACCCCTGGGAAGAACCCAGCGCTGTGTGCCGAGGTCTCTAGGGCACAATGAGTACGGGACAGGGCGCGAGGTTAATGACACGATTCGCCACGCTATCCGAAACGCCTTCCTCTGTGAGACCGACCCCCCGACACCCCATAATGATCAGATCCGCCTGCAATTCATCCGCTACATCACAGATAACAAAACCAGGCTTTCCCGATCGTTCTAGGGTTTGTACATCTAAACCATGAGCTTCCAGCAGACCCTTGGCTGTATCCAATAGCTCAGAAATCGCTTCAGGGGAGGACATTCCCGGCGAATGGGAGGATTCAGATTCCTCAATCACCGACAGTAGGGTCAAGGATTTACATTGATGGATCTGTGCTAACTGCATGACCACATCAGCGGCCTCCCGCGATTCTCGACTACGATCGATGGGGAAGAGGATGGTCTTAAACATAAGCCCACCTAAGAAACTACGAAAGGAACAGGTTTGAACCCGCAAGGGAACCTGACGATACCCCGAAGGGTGTGTGGGTCTAGGTTGTTGTCGGGGTTCAGACTAATCCCTATTTTGCCCTGTTTAAGTCACACTTCTGGGAACCTTAACAAACGTTATTAAACGATCTGAACCACCCCGCCCTACGGGCACCCCTCCAGTGGAGGGGAATTTGTTCCCCTTCTGTGAAGGGGTGGCAGGCGCAGCCCGACGGGGTAGTGGTTTGTGTAAACCATAATCGACCACCCCGCCCTATGGGCACCCCTCTGGTGGAGGGGAATTGTTCCCCTTCCGTGAAGGGGTGGCAGGCGTAGCCTGACGGGGTAGTGGTTTGTGTAAACCATCGACCACCCCGCCTTCCGGGCACCCCTCCGGTGGAGGGGAATTGTTCCCCTTCTGTGAAGCCTACATTCCGCAGGTTAGGATTTAATTGAGAATATATTTTAATAACGATCGCTGAGATGTACATTCTTCGTCAAGTATTCGCAATAGCCTTACTTATTGAGAATCCTGTCTTGAGACTCAAAATATTTGAGAATCGCTAAAAAGCCTTCCCAGAGGGGGTTGTGGACATAAATACTCA
>JBEAPM010000063.1:0-4511 GCA_041164445.1 Cyanobacteriota bacterium | reverse complement strand
CTTAAACAAAGCAATTTGGGTTATACCAGTCATGCGAATTCCAGTTGTAAACAGTCAAAATCAACCCCTGATGCCAACCACACCCGCAAGAGCGCGTAAGTGGATTGAATCGGGTAAAGCGGTAAAACGCTGGTCAGATTGCGGTCAGTTCTATGTTCAGTTGACAATAGAACCGTCGGGTTATGTCGCTCAGGATGTGGTCATTGGGATCGACCTCAGAAAGAAATATTCGGGTATTGGCGTTCAGTCTGTCAAATTCACGCTGTACACCGCTCATCTTCAAAAATTTTAAACTTGGTACTGACCATACAATAATCGGCATTGTGACCAGCAGCGAAGTCTCTCGAAAAACCTTGCTAGATTTTCTTCAGGATTTTCCCTATCTTCCTTGAAAAAACATTCATATTTACTGCAATACAGTTGGGCAGTGTTACGCTGCTGCTATCTTATCGGATCGCGCATAGCAGTCCACAATTTAACCACAAATGCAACCGCTTGCAGGCGGAGGAATAGGGTGCTGTGTAACCTTCCTCCGTTCATTGCTCGGCTACCAACTTAAGGCGGAAGAGTGCGGCACGGAGCGCCGCACTCTTCTCTTAAATTTTTCCCCGTCAAGGGGCAAGCCCCGTTTTCCACTTGACGGGGAAAAGCTCAAAACTTCGGTATGGAAATGACATTGGGGTAGTATGGACTGTATTCAAGGTAACAATGTTGCCCTGGCTTGTTGGTTATGCGCTGGGGAAGAGCGGGAGGACATTATGGCAGAGTGGAAAGCAGAGCACATTCTGGCAGCGATCGATGTGGGGACAAATTCCGTTCACATGGTCGTTGTTCGGATTGAACCCTACTTACCTAGTTTTTCGATCGTTGCGGCAGAAAAGGAAACCGTTCGCCTGGGAGAGCGATGTCCCAAAACGGGCGACCTCACGGAAGAAGCCATGTTCCGCTCTATCTCAGCTCTGAAGCGTTTTAAGACTCGGGCAGAAAGTTTAAGGGCAGAGTCCATCCTAGCGGTGGCCACCAGTGCAACCCGTGAAGCGCCCAATGGCCGAGAATTTCTCAAGGAAGTGCAGAAACACCTCGGACTCACGATTGATCTAATTTCCGGAGATGAGGAAGCGCGACGGATTTACCTCGGGGTGTTGTCGGCGATGGAGTTTCATGAACACCCCCATGTGATCATTGATATTGGGGGCGGTTCTACGGAAATGATTTTGGGCAGTGGGCAGGAACCCCGGTGTTTGAATAGCACAAAGGTAGGAGCAGTGCGCCTCAGTCGGGAAATGGTGACCACAGACCCCATTAGTGATGCAGAATTTATTCAGTTACAGTCTTACCTTCGTGGCGTATTAGAACGGCCCGTCGATGACATTCTCAGCCACCGCAAACCCGAAGAAACTATAAAATTAGTGGGAACTTCAGGAACGATCGAAACCGTAGCGATGATGCAGGCCAGTCAACAATTGGGTACGATTCCAGATCCGTTGCAGGGGTACAAAATTCATTTGGCCGATCTGCAAAATCTCATTGAAATTCTGCGGCGTTCCACGATGAAAGAGCGATCCCAGATTGCAGGATTGTCGGAACGCCGCGCCGAAATTATTTTGCCAGGGGCCTTAATCTTACAAGAAGCCATGACTTTGCTAGGGCAGGATACCCTTACCGTTTGTCAACGGGCTTTACGGGAAGGGGTCATTGTCGATTGGATGCTCAGTCATGGACTCATTGAAGATCGTCTACGCTATCAGGGATCGGTACGGAAACGTAGTGTCTTGAGTACCGCTAAAAAATATCACGTCAATTTGCCCTATAGCGATCGAGTTGCCCAATTTGCCTTAAGTGTTTTCGATCAACTGCGATCGGTTTTACATGAGTGGGGAGATGAGGAAAGAGAACTCCTTTGGGCGGCCGCAATTTTACATAATGCGGGGCATTTTATTAGTCATTCTGCCCACCATAAACATTCCTACTATCTCATCCGCAATAGTAATTTATTGGGCTATACAGAAACCGAAATCGAAGCGATCGCAAACTTAGCACGGTATCACCGCAAAAGTGGACCCAAAAGTCGCCATGAGAACTATCGCAATTTAGCCAATAAGCAGTTGCGTCAAATGGTTGATCAACTTAGCCCTATTCTTCGTTTAGCCGTAGCCCTCGATCGTCGTCAACTCGGGGCCCTGCAAGCGGTCAATTGTCACTACAACGATCAGCTTAAAACCCTCACCTTAGAACTGGTTCCCAGCCACCCGGAAGATGATTGTGCCCTAGAACTTTGGAATTTACGGGAGAAAAAAGCAGAATTTGAAAAGGTCTTTGGGGTGACGGTAGAGCCGATTTTGCGGGACAGATCTGTTTAGATTAATTTGGCAGCTAAAAATGACAACGATCGTTAATGAAATTGCTCCAGAAATTTTAATCATTCAGGCACTTTTTTCTCCTGAATTTTGCCGAGAAATTATTGATTGGGTCAACCATTTAAGCTTAAATCCAGCGGGTATTCAAGTTCGCCAAATCGATTCTACGGTGCGTAGTAATGACTTACTGTATTTGGGGGAAGAAGAATCAGAATTACAGGCTTTAAATGAGTTAATTATGGAAAAAATTAAGCTCGTTCAAGCCTTTCTACACCAACACTATGGTATTTATTTTGCCCATGCCGAACCTTGTTCCATTTTACGCTATCAAGAAGGACAATTTTATAAACGACATGTTGATAACTTACTCTTTTCCAGTCGTCTGGAAGAAGCTGCGCGTCAAGTGCCCATTCGGGATGTGAGTGTGGTGGGTTACTTAAATGAAGCGTTTGAAGGGGGGGAAACCTACTTCGATCGCCAGCAGGTTAAGATTACGCCCCGCACCGGTTCAGTTTTAGTCTTTCCTGCTTACTGGACTCATCCCCATGCGTCTCTGCCGGTTCGACGGGGTACAAAATACGCCTTTACAACTTGGCTATTTCACTAGTGCAGCGTCAACGTCCTAATTGTGGAAATCGCCTTGTGGGGTAATTCTTTGAAAAATTTTTCTTCAAAAGACTATGCACAAAATCAGCGATGACAGAGCACTAGTCAGCTTCTCCGGCTTTTTCTGATCGTGGAGGCTATGATACAACCCTTCCCCTTAATCCTGGCGCAAATGATCCGGAACTTGGCTCAAACCCTCCGGCGAGAGAGAATAGGAGGTTCCCACAAGGGGATCGTCGTTAGGTAAGATTTCGGGAAAACAGATTCCCGGCAGTACCTGAACCGCAAAAATTTCCTGTACTCCAGATTCAAATTTTAAGTAGGCCTCGATTTGCCCGGTGTGCAAGTTTACCACCTGCAGCCCACAGAATCGTTCGTCAGGGGTGAGGCGTTCCGTCAGGGGTAGCCCGCCAAAGACCATACTTTGGCGCACCTGAGATAACCCCACAAATGCCCAGTGTTGCCAAAAGTCTAACCCTCGGGTAAAGCCAGAAAATTGCGCGACATCGACCCGCTGCCCAGTCCGATCGTCTACCTGCACCAAGGTGCCGCGCCCCGACTCTAGCACCCATAGTTGCTCCTGATACCAGCGAGGAGAATGGGGCATAGACAAGGCACCCGTAATCACTTCATTGTGGCGAATGTCCATAAGAATGCCGCCCTGGGTGCGTTGTTCTCGCCAGCCTTGAGGTTCATTACTGCTGGCCAGGGCCGTAATGTAGGTCGGTTGCTCATCCCGAAGGGCTAGCCCATTCAAATGACAGCGATCGTCTGGAGTCAGAGCCTTGAGAAAAGGAGGTCGCCACTGGGGGACAAAGCTATAGGCCGGATTTAAGGTGCAGAGGCAGGAAAAGCGAGTATTGACGAACCAGAGTTCTTCCGAAGCCCAAACCATTTCATGAATATCAATATCTCCCGTGATGTGGGTATTGCGGGGGATATAGCAAGCATCGTGGGGTAAAGCCGAGGGGAGTTTGGTGCAAACAGCGGGCAAGTTATACAGTTGTTGAATGCCGTGGAGCGTTCCCACCGCCAAGCGTCCAGAATTTGCCGCAATGCCCATAGCCTTAGGAAAAGTCCGAAAGTGTAGATTTAAGGTTTCTCCCTCCGCCCGAAGCACAATCACCTTGCCAGCTTGGTAAGTAGACACCAACACAGAAAGCCGATACTGAGACAACAATTGGGCAAAACTGGCAGAGGCACTAACCTGAAGGGGTAGGGATTCGATCGAGTCATCCATAGAATTCATGCAATTCTCACTCACAATGGGCCTCACAATGGGCTGGGCACCTCAAAATTTTGCCCTAGTATCCACGCAACAAGAATAGGGTGGGGGACATGCATCAAGGTACCCTGCTTATCTTACCTACCCCTCGCAACCCACCGCGCACTTGAAACGCCCCAATCTCAGAATCCAAGATTGCCTGGTTGAAAAGGATTTCTATTGGTGCTAGGCTTAGCCGCTACAGCAATCCTAGATCCTACATTCCGCAGGTTCGGATTTAATTGAGAATATATTTTAATAACAATCGCTGAGATGTACATTCT
>JBEAPM010000062.1:0-2537 GCA_041164445.1 Cyanobacteriota bacterium | reverse complement strand
TTGAAGTCGAAGATACCTCCATGCTCGCCCAACTAGGCTGGCCCGATATGCGCCTGCCCCTCCTCTATGCCCTCTCCTGGCCCCATCGTTTGTATACGGATTGGGAACCCTTGGATTTAGTCAAAGCCGGGGATCTCACCTTCCGGGAACCGGATCACCACAAGTACCCTTGCATGAACCTCGCCTACGCCGCAGGACGAGCCGGAGGCTCCATGACCGCCGTACTCAACGCCGCCAACGAAGAAGCCGTAGCCCTCTTCTTAGAGGAAAAAATTAAATTCCTTGACATTCCCCGTTGCATCGAAAAAGTCTGCGATCGTCACCGGGCAGATCACACCCTGCAGCCTAGCCTAGAGGATATTTTGCAGGTGGATCAGTGGGCTCGCCAAGCTGTACGGGAGGTTGCTCATCAAGCCGTGCCCGTTGCGGTTTAAGGGCTCCCTAGCTATCAATTAAGGCAGAAGCCCTTTTCCCAAAAGCAGGAATAGGGGTTATTTCGGTTAGTGGTGTCAGATGGCACAATTAACCGAAGTGCCCCATATTAACTTAGCGTCATCGCTCTTAATTTCTAGCCATGCGGCAGCTTTCGTTTTTACTCCCGGAAGATGAACATCCAGAATCGGTCTCAGAACCGTTAGGAGCGGCTCCGCCTCCGCCAAATCCCACTGTTGCGGAAACGATCGTTGCCTATACTTCAGTTCCCCACGGTTCAGGAAGCCCTCCCTCTGCCCCCACTGATCAGGGACACCCTTTCCCCTCGGGTACACTCTTCTCTAGTCCAGGGGGGCACTTCACCTATCGGGTCATTGGCCCCTGTTGTCGCTTATTTGACCGAGAAGAACTGCCGTGGCCCTGTTGCCGGTTGCAGTGGCGGGGCAAAGAACCCAGTTGGCGCAGGATTGGGCGACGGTTTGTCCTGGATATGGCAACGCGCAACTCTCCCTCCTACAGTGTGGAAATTCTCGAATTGGGTCATCACCGGGAAACGATCGTCATGACCCTTTACGCCATCAGACTTACAGCCCAACTCAAAAGTTGGTGGTATGCCAAAACTAAATCACAAGAGCTTTAAAATACGCCTTTTCGTTGGCAAAAGCACTAAAGTGCCAGAACCCCTACATCAAGAGGCTTTAGAACGATCGTCTCCTGGTCGCCTGTATCAAAAGTAATCAGTGCTTTTTTAAAGATTTGATGAAGCTGATCAAAAACAGGTGACAGGAATAGTTTGCCTCTGTAAGAATACGAGACATGTTCAGGAGATGCAGTCCACGCCTAAATTCCAACGCCCATTAGTGGCCACGAGGCATGGTTTTCAATCTCAAGCCCGGAAGGGATATTACAAGTCTTCTAAAGTAGGTCTCAACTCAAGTATTGAGGTACTGCTCTGGAAAGTACAAATTGTTCTTATTTTTCAACGTATACCAGGAGTATAAAGTCATGAAAACCGCATTAAAAACCTTAGGCATTACCCTCGCTGCTGGCGCTTCCAGCCTTTTAGTGGGTACCCAAGCCGAAGCGATTAGCTTTACCCAAGGATCTCTTAACGTAGATGTTCTCGGAAACAAGTGTATTAAAGCTGGAAAAGTAACTCAATGTGCGGATCTAGGTACTGTCTATGATTCTGTTACCGGCGGTATTATTGAATATGGTGACAATTTACCCCTGGCATTAACACCAGGTTCTAATACCCAACAGCCTAGTTTTGATCCAGACAATACTTCTGATTCCATAAAGCGTTACAACGTTACTAGAGAGACAGTTGCAGGACACAGAAATCCAGCACGGACTCCTATCGTAGTATCCAATCTCTTAGGTGCTTTCGAGTTTTTCTGGGGCTCCGTCGATTCCCATAACGTGGTTGATTTTTACAAGGCGGGCAGTAAGATTGGGTCTATTAATGGTACCAAACTTGCAAATGAAATCTTCAATCCAGATATTCCTGCTAATGCAGCAGGTAACTATAAATTTGATGCTTACCTGAACATTACCGGTGACTTTGATAAAGCTGTTCTTTTCACTCAAGCTCTAAACAGCGATAATGTACCGGGGAACCAAAAATCTTTTGAGGTTGCGGTTGCGGTTCCAGAACCTGTAAGTGTTGTATCTTTCTTGGTCGTTGGGTTACTGGCTGGTGGCTCTTGTCTCAAGCGTAGTGCTGAGGCTTAAGATAAGTTTCACTTCTGAACTTCCTGCTGAGCTAACATAAAGCTATGAACTTAAGGCGGTAGAGTGTGGTATTTCATGCTCTACCGCCTTAAGTTTTTCACTTTCATAACCAGCCAAAATAGGGCGACCAACTTAAGGCGAAAGAGCGCGGCACTCTTTCATGCAAATTTTTCGCTTTCAGTGGAAAGCCAAAATAGGCAAGCATAGGGATCCGCCCGACACAATGAAGCGAGATGCCCATTTAGTGAAATAAATTTTGATCCGTAAGAGATAAGAACTCTTCTGCAATTTTCTGATTCATCGTTTTAAATTTCTCAAGAATATCTTCCTTTAACCTATTTGAAAGTATTTTGTTGTCTATCAGAAAGTCA
>JBEAPM010000061.1:0-6311 GCA_041164445.1 Cyanobacteriota bacterium | reverse complement strand
TGGCGTTGCTCAGCAGTTAAACAGATTTTGTTTTCATCTTTTTTCCCCCGTCCCATTGTAAAACTCCCTGCATTGGCACTTACTATCTATTGCACTATTTTAGCTGTGTCGTACCAGTAGGATGTGTTAACGACAGCGTAACGCATCCAAACTTGTTGGCTCTCTTGGAAGTAAGATGGGGAATGTTCAATAGTGATACAAAAACTCAACGATCTTGATCGCTAAAATCCTTACAGGACAGGGGGTTTGTATTTTATAAGCCTAGACTATTACCCTAGATCCAAGAGAGCCTCGCAGTTGAGCATAATGCCCAAAAAGATGATCGAGATCTGAACATTCTTAAAAGTTTAGAGTATGTTTCTCTACTTGAAAGAGAGATGCTAAAACTTAAAATTGACTCAGAAACATTAGGAGGACGATCGTTATGGCTTCTATTACCCTTGAGCTTTCAGATACCCAATTCCAAAAACTACAAAATTTAGCGATCGTACATGGAATTGCACCCGAAATGTTACTGAAAGCAAGCCTAGAGGAGTGGCTCAACTCCCAGAAAACTGAGTTTGTTGATGCAGCCAATTATGTGCTGAAAAAAAATACTGAGTTGTATCAGCGGTTAGCATAATGCGTTTCCTGACGTTAATCGAAGTATTGGAACCTAAATAGAAAGAAAGTTAATGCTTCCATTGATGAACAAGAAGGTGTAGTGTTAGCAATTGCATCTGGTGAGTTAGGGCGAAAGGAGTTTGTAGAATGGTTGCAACGGAAAATAATCCCTATTGAAAGTTAGGATTAGAGCGATAAGATTAGAGGCATTACGGTTTATGTTCGGATTAAAAATGAGAAAATTTATATTGAAGAAGATTGGACGGAGGAAGGTATTGCGAATGAATTATTAAAGGAAAATGTGTCAAAAGAGGATATTGTCTTAGCATTTCATGATCCTGAAAGTCGTAAATTTACTGAATTTGCTATTCTTTAATAAGGTGGTTAAAGGCTCATTTTGATAGAACAAATGTTGTAGCTCTCGTAAATCCAGTTACAGAGAATTTAACCCTTATGACCCCTATAAATGCGCGAAATCTACAGTTCCTGGAGGAGCAGCTAGCAGGTTTAGAAAAGGCTAAAATCCTAGCACCTGTGGAGGATCAGGTTCGTTTACAGCAGCAAATCAAAGAGAAAAAAGAAGAGATCGATCGTTATAAACGAGAGTATCCTCAAGCCGATCGTCTTAACGCATCTGTTGCACAAAACGTACCTCCATTATTGCCGTATCTAGCCGATCGGGATCCCCAACGAGATGATCTGGATGCCGTGTTAAAAAAACTCAAACAGCAAAGCACTAAAAGACCGATCGTTTGTATTCTTCATGGCGATGAGAAACAATGCCATGATATGTTTCTCCAACGCTTACGGGAAGAGATTCTACCCCAGTCATTAGAGATTGAACGGGGAAGCATTAGCAAGTATAAACTTCGTTGGGCCGATCGCAAATCTGACTTTTGCCGCCAGTTAGAGAAAAATTTACTCGGTGATGTTAATTTTGAATCCCTAGGACAATTTAATGATCATTTGGCTCAGATTCCTTCTCCTGTGTTGATTCATTCCCAATGTGACACCAGCGATTGGCAAAGCCAGGGAATACACATTTTAGATTCGTTTCTAGCGTTTTGGCAGAAATGGCCAGATTTAGCTGTCGATCAAGTTCTGATTGTTTGTCTGTGCATTTCCTATCGGATGGAAAAAGGACTAAGTTTTTGTCAAAGGTATAGACTTCGATCGCTCAATCAAAAAATCAATCAATCTTTAGACCAGCTATCACGATCGAGAACTAAAAAGTTCGATCGTTTGATTACTACTGTATTACCTAAACTAGAAAGTATTAGTTGTACACAAGCCCTAGATTGGGCAGATGTTCCGGCCAGTAAATTTCTCAACAACGATCGCCTCATACCAGACCTAAAACAATCTATTCAATTGTTGTACCGACAGTGGCAAAGGGACTATGGTTCTGATACGATTCCGATGGAAACATTGGCTGAACACTTAAAAAAACTATTATCGCTAGGAATATCTTTATGAAATTTCCATTTCCTTCATACCGAGGAGAAGGTCAACAGCAATTTAAGACTATGCCTGCTCCATTGCCCGTTCCTCGGCGTAATCAGTTGTTAAAACCGCAAGCCTATTTAGCAGATCCGGGATTGCGAGATGCCTGCAATGTTGCATTACTGCTGGGGCAGCCCCTGCTGTTAACGGGGGAACCAGGGTCAGGCAAAACTCAATTTGCCTATAGTTTTGCATGGGAAATGGGCTTTGGGGAGCCGCTGAAATTTGAGACGAAATCCAGCAGTAATGCCTCCGATTTATTTTATTTTTATGATGCCCTCAAGCGCTTTCAAGATGCTCAAACCGGCACTTTAGTGAACGGTGAACCTATTGCCCAAAGTCCTTTGCCTTATTTAACCTATCAGGCTTTGGGCATTGCCATTTTGCGAAGCCATCACCGGGAAGAAGTGGCTCATTTAATTCCACCAGACTTTCCACTCTGGCAAAAACAACGATCGATCGTTTTGATTGATGAAGTGGACAAAGCACCCCGTGATTTTCCCAATGACATTCTCAATGAGTTAGAGCAACTTTTCTTTCGGGTTCCCGAACTGGGGAACGATCGCATTGAAGCAGATCCAGCCCTTCAGCCCATCGTGATGATTACCAGTAACTCCGAAAAAGATCTACCCGATGCCTTTTTGAGACGTTGCATTTACTACAACATTCCCTTTCCCAAACGCGATCGTCTTGCGGAAATTGTGGCTAATCGACTGGGACAAAATAGCAATTTAAACCAACAGTTTTTGCAAGATGCCTTGAGCTTATTTGAACAATTGCGAGATCCCCGTAGCAACCTACAGAAAAAACCTTCAACCGCTGAATTATTAGCCTGGTTGTTGACCCTGCAACAGATTGCACCGGAAGTAGAAAATCCCTGCACCCAGCCGGAATTAGTTCTGCGCACTTTGGGTATTTTGGTAAAAACCGCAGCGGATCAGGGCAAAGCTCTGCAATTGGTGAACAAAATATTGATTCCCCAAAATTGATCCCCCGAAATTCTCCTTAGGGGATCCAATTCCGATGCTCCCCTTTACCCAGGGGCTGGGGGGAACAGCTTACAAATCGATGCGGTTGAGACGAGGTTTATGGTTAATAGGGTTAATAATCAAGGTTTTATTCCTGGATGGCTCCATCCCGATGTGCTGAGTAGCTTTTTGGATGACCTGCGAGAAGCGGGCTACAACATTGGCGTAGAGCAGTATATTGCCGTGCAGGATCTCATCTTAGCTTTGGTTGCCCAAGAACAAGCCCAAAGATCGATCGCTTCGGCAAAACCGCTAGAAGATCCTGAACAACTTCGATCGCTTCTGGGGCCTATTGTCTGTAGTTCCGCCACCGAGCAAGCAGATTTTCAAGATCGTTTCGATCGCTGGTTGACTTTAATGCCAAGGCCCCGGAAGGCTACAGAACCGGATGCAGAGCAGCAGCGGGCCAAACAAGTCCAACAGGATTTACAGCAAATAAACAAACGATCGCGGCGACTCTGGTGGGGAATTGCCGTAACTTTGCTGGTGTTGTTTTTCATTGGCTTGTTGTTTCCAGCCCCCGGAAATTTACCCACCGAAGCTCCCGATTCTAGTCCCAGCAGTTCTCCAACGATCGCTCCTTCCCCTCAGGACAATAGCCCAGCCCTCGTTGCTCCAGATCCCATCACATCCCCAGTTCCGGTTCCCTTACCCAGCACAGATCCCATTGCCCCAGCACCCGATCCGCCAGAAATACTACCGTCCTGGCAAGTTACCCTGGGAATTTTCTCCCTGTTGAGCCTCAGCACAATTTTAATTTGGGAACTGTGGTGGAACTGGCAAATTCGCCTCTTTTTGCAACGTCATGCCACTACCCAGCAACCCCAACTTCAGGATGTTTCCCTACCAATGGCGGATCATGCCCTCTTTCCGCCCCTGGCGTTTCTGCACATTGCCCAGCGGTTTCGGCAGCGGGTGCCCATTCTCTCCAACCAATTAGCCGTCGCTCCCACCATTGCCAAAACCCTGCAAAAAGGAGGCTGGTTCACCCCGGTTTATCGCTATCGCCAGGTCTTACCGGAATATCTGATCCTGATCGATCGTGCCAGTTACCGAGATCATCAAGCCCGCTGGATAGATGAAATGGTGGATCGTCTGGCGGAACATGACGTTCTGGTGGATCGGTTTTACTTTGATGGCAGTCCCCAGATTTGTTTCTCGATTCTACCGGCCAACCGACCCTGCACCTTGCAAGACCTGACCCACGATTACCCCGACCATCAGCTTTTGGTTTTTGCCCCGGCGGAGAACCTGTTTAACCCCATGACCGGGGAGTTGGAACTCTGGGTAGAGCGATTAACCACTTGGAGCGATCGAGCGATTTTGACCCCCAAACCTTCAGGGCAGTGGGGCTATCCCGAAATTGCCCTGGCGGAACACTTTATGATTTTGCCCGCCACACCAGCGGGACTGGTTGCCCTGAAAACGCCCCTGTATCGGGGAACGGATAACCTTGTAACCCAGGACATGAAGCCGTTTCCCCCCATGCTGCGGGATTATCCCGATCGCTGGATCGATCGCCATGCCCCCCGGAGCGATCGGGTGGAGGAGATGCTCACCGCCTTGCAAGCCTACCTGGGCCCCGATGGTGTTCTCTGGCTCAGTGCCATGGCCATTTTTCCTGAACTGCACTGGCCCTTGACCTTGTATCTGGGGTACCAACTCCGCACGGTGACAGGACAGACCTTGCTGCAAACCGTCCCCATGACCACCCTGGCTACCCTGCCTTGGTGCCGTGCCGGGTATCTGCCCGACTGGTTGCGCCGTATCCTCATTACTCGCCTCTCCGCCGCAACCGAAGAACAAATCCGTATCACCTTACAAAAACTCCTGGTTACCGCAGTATCTGGCACTGAGGGCAATCTCCACCTCAAAATTGCCCAGCCCCAGCAGTCCACCCTCTTAACCCGCCTTGCCAATGCCCTAGTACGGCGGGGATCCCGTCAGACAGTGGATAGCCCCCTGCGGGACTATATCTTTATGGAGTTTATGACCCGCAACCGCTCCAAGCTGGCGCTGCAACTCCCGAATACCTGGCGAAAACTACAACACTGGCCCACCGCTAAACTAAGCCGACGAGACTTCATTTTGCTGGGGGTAGCCCTAGGGTATGGGCTGGTGGCCGCAGCCCTCACACCCCTAGTGCGGCAGTGGTTCTTGGCTCAAACGCCCCCCAATACCCCACCAACAACACCCCAGGACTTCACTCAAGCCTTTCAGTTCCAAACCGCCACCGTCACCCCAACGGGCCAGGTGACCCTGCGAGAGGGCAGAGGGCAAGAATATCAGGAAGATTTGGGCAATGGCGTGACTTTACGGATGGTGGCGCTACCCGGAGGCACGTTTTTGATGGGATCGCCGGAGAATGAAGCCGATCGAAGTTCTGACGAAGGGCCGCAGCGTGATGTTACGGTTCAGAACTTTTTTATGGGTCAGTACGAAGTGACCCAAGCCCAATGGTTTACGGTGATGGGGCGGGACTATAACCAAAATAACTGGCAAGAGCGTTGGTCTAGCCTGGAGAGCAAATTTAAGGGAGATAACCAGCCGATCGTGAGGGTCAGTTGGGATGATGCCCAGGAGTTTATCCGTCGCCTGAACCAGCGAACCGGCAGAACCTATCGGCTGCCCACAGAAGCGGAGTGGGAATATGCCGCCCGTGCGGGTACTCAAACACCCTTTAGCTACGGCGAAACCATTACGCCAGCGGTGGTAAATTATGATGGGAATTATCCCTATGGTAATGCGCCTAAAGGAGAATATCGGCAAACAACGATCGCGGTAGATAGCCTTTATCCCAATCCCTGGGGGCTGTACCACATTCACGGCAACGTCTGGGAATGGGTAGAAGATGGCTGGCATGATAACTATAATGGCGCTCCAAGGGATGGAACTTCATGGTCATCTAGCGATGGAAGGAAAGTTCTCCGGGGTGGTTCTTGGAGCCTCAATGCCAGGTACACTCGCTCGGCGAATCGCGACGGGAGCAGGCGTGATAGCAGGAGCGACAGCAGCGGGTTCCGCCTGGTCTTGTCTGGCAGGACTCCTTAACCCTTTATTACTCTTTAGCTATATCACTATGTACTTTTTTCCCTCCTAGGAGGGGTTAGGGGTGGGTTCCTTCGCCGTTAGGCGATCGATTTAAAATTTGAAAAAACCGAGTTTTCCACAGACTTA
>JBEAPM010000060.1:0-4387 GCA_041164445.1 Cyanobacteriota bacterium | reverse complement strand
AGTGCGGCGCGGAGCGCCGCACTCTTCCATTAAATTTTTCCGCTTTCAGTGGAAAGCCTGCCCTCCGTTTACTCCTTACAACTGATTGAGGACTGCTGTAACGAGTCAATCAGATTGTTCTAACAGGTTCGCCGTTTGCTGCAATAAATTGGCCAGTTCTTCTAAACACTGGCTCACGGCCTCATAATTGGTCTGAAGCTGTTCTTTGCTCATGGTGGAGAGTTGGCGCAAAGAGTTACCGCTGGTTTTAAGGGCTTCAACAAGGTGCAATCGATCGCTTTCAGTCATACATTAACCTGGGTGCTCCCTCCCCATCAAACCACTTTTCTGGACGGATGAGAATGGGACGTAAGGCCTCTCTCCCCTTCCTGCCAAATTTTTCTGGAGAATTTTATGAAAATGGCTTTACATTTCGTTAATATTCTAAGAGAAATGATTTCCTTGTCCGATGAGACTCTTCTATGCTTGATCTTGATCCGATTCTAAATAGTGGTGTCAATGTTGGTTTAGAGACGCTGCTGGTGCTGCCCATCTTAGTTGCTTTAGAGGCAGTATTATCCGCAGACAATGCGATCGCTTTAGCTGCTATTGCACGGGGGTTACCGGATCAACACACGCAGCGTCAAGCGCTTAACTTTGGTTTGTCCGCTGCTTTTGTCCTTCGCATGGGGCTCATCCTCACGGCAACCTGGATCATTCACTACTGGCAAGTGGAACTACTAGGGGCTGCCTATCTACTCTGGCTAGCCTTGCAGTACTTTACCTCTGAAGAAACAGAAGAGGGCGGAGATGGCCCCCATCACCATCGCTTTCAGTCTCTCTGGCAAGCCATCCCCATTATTGCCGTCACCGATTTAGCCTTTTCCTTAGATAGTGTCACCACTGCCATTGCCATTTCCGACCAAACCTGGTTAGTGCTAACCGGAGCCACCATCGGAATTATTACCCTACGGTTCTTAGCCGGTTTGTTTATTCGCTGGCTGGAAGAATATGTCCATTTAGAAGATGCGGGTTATTTAGCCGTAGCGATCGTTGGGGCCCGATTATTATTTCGTGTCATTGCCCCCGCGATCGTCCCGCCCGACTGGGGCATGATTCTCTTAATTGTCCTTCTCTTTAGCTGGGGATTTTCACGGCGAGCGGTGAGCTAGGCCGAAACGATGAGGGTTGAGCATCAGCATCGAGTGGTGAAAACCCTGATCCATAAGGATTGGCGCGGAGAGGATGTTAACCGTTCAACCAGATCCCGACAAAAATCAAATCAAAGCCAATCTCTGAAGCATCTGAAGGCGGATCCTAGTACGCCTGGAAATTTTGCGTGCCTGTCAGTGGCAAGCAAAGAATTCATAATCTTTTTTTCTTTTTACAAAGTTTTGTTATAATTTCTTTACAAAGATTCTCTATGTATAAGATAAAACACTAGTCACCGTAAGTTGAGACGTTTTTTTTACGCATGACCACTTCCTGGTTTCCCGATCCTCCATCGAATCAAATTAGCAGCTTTAGTTTGCTAATGCTGGGATTTAGCTTCAGTCTCTTGTGGATCCTCATTGGCAATTTCCAGGCGGGAAAGTCCCCTTCAGAGGCGGAACCACAAGGATTATTTGAATCCCTGCCCCCCCAGATTTTGGACTTTTCCTTAGGGGGCGGTAGCTATTAAGACTCCTCATGCGTAAGTTGTATTTTTTACTGCCTGGACTACGGGGGCGTTACGCCTGTGGAGGGCTATGGGCAGAACTAAAAACCCAGCAGATGGCCCAGGAAATCTGTGAGACAGCGATCGTCACTTACCGACAACGGGAGCCGGAAGCCCTCTTTTTGGCAGATCTCCTCCAGGATCCATCCCAAGCGGCCATGACCCTAGGCACCGGAATTTCGGTGATCAACTGGGGATTTGATGTACCGGAACTGGTGAAAAAACTGCACCCCTACCCCACGGTGTACCATGCCCATAGTTCCGCCTATGGCTTCCGGTTGCCCGCCCAGATTCCCATTATTACGGTGAGTCGCAATACCTTGGGCTATTGGGGCCAATGGGCCTCAACTGCCCTCCTCTATTATCTCCCCAACGAAATTTCGCCAGAGTTCCAGAACCAGCATCTACCCCAGCGGGAAATTGATGTTTTGGTGCAGATGCGCAAATCCTCAAGCTATTTGCTCGATACCTTAGTCCCGGCATTGCAGTCCCACTGCCGAGTGGAAGTAGTTAAAGGTTATGTGGACGATTTGCCGGGGCTGTTTAATCAAACCAAAGTGTATCTCTATGATTCAGCAGAATACTGGGCCATTAGGGGCGTAACGGAAGGATTTGGTCTGCAACCCTTAGAAGCCATGGCCTGCGGTTGTCAGGTTTTTTCCAGTATCAACCATGGCTTATCCGACTACTTGGATCCGGGATTTAACAGCCACAAAATAGCCGGGTCTACCCTGGGGTATGATCTGCAACGCATTTTAGCGATCGTTCAGAACTATACCCCTCCTCCCCTCACGGAAACCGAGCTAGCCGAGTATCGTAAACCTCAAATTTTGCAGCGCTTAGAGGTCATTTTGAGGGAGATTAACCAGTATTTTGACTATCTCCAGGAAACCAAATCCCAGCCCAAAACGATCGCTCCCTTAACCTCTGCCCGCATCTTGGCCCTACGCTGGCGGCAGAAATTCGAGAAAATCCGAAACATTTTAAGGCTCCCCCCCTAAGGCGGAAGATTGTGGGGGACGGCGCAGGCCCCGCCACAATCCTTACTCTGGTATAGCAGAAGGAACCGCTTAAAAACTGGGAATAATCCCCGCCACGGCTTGAAGCACAAAAATAGCAATAATGGGTGAAAAATCCATGCCCCCCAAGGGAGGGATCAGCGAACGAAAAAGGTTAAGATAGGGATCCGTCACTTGGCTGAGGAAGGCAAAAGGCTGGTTATACCAGTCGATCGTGGGGAACCAGGTTAACAATACTCGTACAATCAGCATTAAAACGTACAAATTTAACGTACTGGACAGGGTACTTAAGAGGGGCGAAAAAGCTGAATCCATGGGTTTTGAGTAGGACGTATGCAGTAATATTACCCCCCCATCCTAAAACATTTGGCGAGATAGAAGAAGAATCCCTAGGGCGCATCATCAATTCCGTCCAGAACCCTGACGATACCGACGTTAGCCGCGCCTGTCCCAGTCTGACCGTTAGGGGCTAAAACAGGTATAGCATTAGTCTTTCACTTCCCCTCTGCCTGAGGAATGCAGGCACCTCGATTACAGGTTTCTCGATTCATTGTGGCGAGAGGCGAAGCCACCCGTCATAATCCCAACTCCGGCGGAGAGTGCTTTCCACTCAAAGGGAAAAAATTTAATGGCAGAGTGTGGCGCTCCGCGCCACACTCTGCCGCTTTAAGTTGTTAGCTGCGTAGAGAGAAGAACCCGTTTTGAATTTTTCAACCGGTTCCTGAAAAACTGGGGGATGCCAGTGTGGTAGATTTGAATTACAGACCTAGGCGAGGAGGTGTGCTATGTTTCGCCGCATTTTAGTGTGTACAGATTTAAAGGATGGTTTGCAACGGTTTGTCTCTAAGGTTGCAGCCTTACACCACATTGGGGTAGAACACCTCGTCTTTGTCCACTGTGTACCCTTTTGGGAAGAAGGCGAAATTCCCCATGAAGATGAGACCGGATTGGCCTTTGCCAAAGCTTGTTTAACCCCAGCCTTAGAGACCCCTGTTCCAGGCATCGAAGTTCAGGTTGAGGTGGTTTCGGGAATTCCCACAGACTGGATTCCTAAAATGGTGGAAAAGTATCAAGCGGACGCTTTAATTTTAGGAACAGAGACCCGCAGCTTCCTCTCAGAAAAATTATTTGGCAGCACCACAGCAGCCTTAGCGCAGCGCTGTAGTTTGCCCATCCTAACCTTACGCCCACCGATCGTTCAGGTCTACCGCAATGACGAATTAACCCTTCGTTGTCAAAACCTCTTAAGAGAAATCTTACTCCCCTTTGACAGCCTAGCAACGGGAAAATGTCTGGTGGATCAGGTGAAAAACCTCCTCGATCGTCAACCCATCCCTCATCTCAACAAATGCTGGCTCGTAGCGATCGTTCCCCCAGAATCACGGCGCTTGCCCAATGAGTATAAAGTCCAGGAAGCAGAAGGTTACTTAGAGGAACTGAAAGCCCAATTCAGCGCCTACCCCATTACCGTAGAAACCCAAGTCCATGAAGGGGAAGATCTCCAAGGTATTCTCTCCCTGCTGATCAATCATGACATTAGTGCCATTGGCGTGACCTACAACTGGGGAGATGGCCTCTTGGATTGGCCAATTCCCTCCTTTGGCAAAGAAATCATGAGACGCAGTTGCCATCCCGTCCTGTTATTCCCCCCCAAAGGACACTAGTACTTCTT
>JBEAPM010000059.1:0-4092 GCA_041164445.1 Cyanobacteriota bacterium | reverse complement strand
AAATTTTAATGTATGTGTGCGGCGCTTCGCGCCGCACTCTTCCGCCTTAAGTTGATACCCCTTAAGACCTTTTAATCCCCCTGTAACTTAACTTAGGATTCGGCAATGGAGTCGGTTTGGCTGCGGGGGAGGCTTCAGCGGGATTTGAGTCTGAGGATGCCTGGGAAACGCCTCGGTAGCACTTGTGGGCAATACCCTCTTGGGTTACCTCAGTTCCAGCATCGGGGTGGGCAGAAGTCGTGGGGCGGTCTTCATAAAGCTGGCCACGATAACACAGGGCGACGGGGTCGGAAGACGGTTCCGGCTCTGCAACGGGACTAGACCCCGTGGACGGATCAGCGGATACTGAAGGGAGTCCCTCGGCGGGAGCAGGATTGAAGCGATCGATTAAACGCTGGCTAATCCACAGGGTCAGGAGGAGTAAAATGAGTAGAATTGGCCAGGGAATGACCCATAATTCCATAATGGATAAGGTAATCACTGTCATTAAGCCGACTATGGCCACCAGTAAACCGAAAAAAGAGTCCATAATTACTCGTTGTAGGTGAATAATAAACGATCGGTTTTGATATTGTTTCCAGACCGTCTCTACCTGGTTTAGGATATTCTTTCCCTGCCCCATTAACTGTTATCGATGTAACTGCCATTGAATACAAGTCTCATGCACCATTCTTCTGCCTTTGCACTGACCACCCCCCTGTACTACGTTAACGATCTCCCCCACATTGGCAGTGCCTACACCACGATCGCTGCGGATGCCATAGCTCGGTTTCAGCGCCTCCAAGGACGGCCGACCCTCTTAATTACAGGCACCGATGAACACGGCCAAAAAATTGAACGAACTGCCGAAAAACTCGATCGTCTTCCCTTAGATCACTGTAATCAAGTTGTTCAAGGATTTCAAGATCTTTGGACACTTTTAAACATTCAATACGATCGCTTTAGTCGCACCACCAATCCTCGCCATGAAGCGATCGTTCGGGAATTTTATCAACGGGTAGAGGCGAAGGGAGATATTTACCTCGGTCAGCAGCAGGGATGGTACTGCGTGGCCTGCGAGGAGTTTAAGGAAGAACGGGATCTCCTGTCCGAAAAGCGCTGCCCCATTCATAGCAACCAAGCGGTGGAATGGCGAGACGAACGCAACTACTTTTTCCGCCTCTCCCGCTATCAAGAACAACTGGAAACGTTTTATGCCGAGCATCCTGACTTTATTCAGCCCGCCAGCCGTCGCAATGAAGTTTTAAGCTTTGTCCGTCGAGGACTTCAAGACTTTTCCATCTCCCGCATTAATGTCCGCTGGGGATTTCCCGTGCCTAGCGATCCAGAACAAACCCTCTATGTCTGGTTCGATGCCCTCTTGGGCTACGTCACAGCCCTGCTAGACCCGGAGGCAGAGCCAACCTTAGACAACGCCCTAAAAAACTGGTGGCCCATTCAACTCCACCTCATTGGCAAAGATATTCTCCGCTTCCATGCCGTCTACTGGCCCGCCATGTTAATGTCGGCAGATTTGCCCCTGCCCTCCCGAGTTTTTGGCCATGGTTTTTTAACCAAAGATGGACAAAAAATGGGAAAAAGTGTCGGCAATACCCTGGATCCCGTCGGACTGACCCAACAGTATGGCGCAGATGCCGTTCGCTACTACTTCCTCAAGGAAATTGAATTTGGCCGAGATGGTGATTTTAATGAAACCCGCTTTGTGCAGGTGCTCAATGCTGATCTGGCGAACGACCTCGGCAACCTCCTCAATCGCACCCTCAGCATGGCGAAAAAATACTGCCAAAGTCGCGTGCCCACCCTAGAAGTGGCGGCCATTGCCCCCGAGCATCCCCTCAAGACGATCGGGATCCCCCTAAGGGATCGGGTGTGTACTGCCTACGAAAATCTTGCCTTTAGCCAAGTGTGTCAAGCCCTGTTAGAACTTGTCCAAACCGGCAATCGTTACCTCGATCAAGCGGCTCCCTGGACTCGTTATAAAGAAGGAAATACCGAAGCAGTGGCAGAAATTCTTTACACCGTACTCGAATCCGTCCGTCTTGCCGCCTATTGGCTCTCCCCGATCGTCCCGTCTCTGAGTACCCAAATTTATGAACAATTAGGATATTCCGTAGATTTTAGGGATTCCGTGAAGTTGCAAGTTACAGTAGTGTTATCAGATCACGATCATTGGGGTACCCTGAGGCCAGATCAGGTCTTAGCGAACCCTACTCCCATCTTTCGGACTCTGGAGTTGCCGTCTGCAGACCCAGAATGAATTAGTTTTGTTCACAGAAAGAACGATTGGAAAACCTTAGAAAATAAGATTTTTCAAAGTGGAGTCAACGAAATGGTTGAGGTCTGTTGAGTCCTAAGAGTGCTCAATCTGGGTCTTTGCAATGGTTTGATCAGACCAAACAGGGGTTTTCGTTGTTTGGTCTTCAGTGATCTTCTTTACAAAAATTAAAACGTCCTAACCGCTTTAAGGTTTTCTTCTTTAATAAAACACTTTTTGCTTTTTCGACTTGCTTTTGCCAGCTTTTTTATACTTCTTTTATACGAGGGATTGACTACCTTATGCTACACGACTTAGAAAGTGATTTAATTTTTACCCCGGAACAGGTTTTGGAAAACCGAGGACGGATTGCCATATTCATTGATGGTTCCAACCTATTCTATGCTGCGCTGCAATTAGGGATTGAAATCGACTATACCAAACTTTTGTGTCGATTGACGGCGGGATCTAGACTTTTGCGATCGTTTTTTTATACTGGGGTCGATCGAACCAACGAAAAGCAGCAGGGGTTCCTCCTCTGGATGCGGCGCAATGGCTACCGGGTAATCTCTAAGGAATTGGTACAACTCCCCGATGGTTCCAAAAAGGCCAACTTAGATGTAGAAATTGCAGTGGACATGATGGCCCTTGTGGGTTCCTACGATACCGCCATTTTGGTCAGTGGTGACGGGGATTTGGCCTATGCCGTGGATGCCGTGAGTTACCGGGGGGTACGGGTCGAAGTAGTCAGTTTACGATCGATGACCAGTGATAGCTTAATTAATGTGGCCGATCGGTATATTGACCTCGAAGCCATTAAGGAGGACATTCAAAAAATTCCTCGCCCTAATCCCCATCACCACCATGGCTATACCTATCGTCCTTTAAATGGTTTAGAGGTTACGGAACCCTTCTCTAGCCAAGAGTCTAGCCACTAAAGAACGAGAGCGAGAAGACTTAAACCGATGACAATTTAGCCTTTAGCCAGCTTCAATGCCTAAAATAGACGAAGGGGTAGAGGCAAGTTCCCTGATGTCCCGTCACAACTTAACAAATTACGTTCTCGATCCTCAACCGGTATGGGCTTTCAACTTTCCCGTCGATACACCACGATCGCCTTAGGTATCGGTAGCAGTTTACTGATGACCGGCTGTAGTGCAAATCCCTTTGCCCGCTGGTTTAGCCCCATTACCTCCCCGCCAACTCCGGAGTCCCCGAGCGAGGATCTCTCCTTTATCGACATTAGCTTAGAGCAGGTCAATCCTCAGGGTGAAAAAATCTGGGAATTAGAGGCCCTGAAAGTGACCTACCAAGATGAGACCCAACTCGCCGTCTTGGAAAAACCCTCCGGGGTGTTGTTTCAAGGGGGGGAAGCCACTTACCGCGTTTCCGGGGACACCGGTACCGTGAACGAAGCAGTATCGGAATTGACCCTAGAGGGGAATGTGGTCTTAGAACTTTTAACAGAAGAGGGGCAGGTGGAGGGGGCAAAACTAACCTGGCAGCCCAATGAAGCCTTTTTTCTGCTGGAGGGCAATCTGAAGGGTCATTATCAAGCCGTAAACTTTTCGGGACAGCGGGCTGAGTTACGGAACCGGGAGCAGCAACTCCTGCTGAGTGACACAGTGGTGGCGGATCTGCCTACGAGTCAAGTGCGCCTGCGAACCGAGGCTCTGACTTGGGACATTGCCGAGAAAGTGGTGCAGGGGATTGTACCGGTAGTGTTAGAGCATTATGGGAAAGAGAATCCTGAGCAAATTATCGATCGGGCTACGGGGGACGGGATTCGGGCAGATTTGACAAAACAGCACTTTAGCCTCAGTCCCAATGCCATGGTC
>JBEAPM010000058.1:0-2854 GCA_041164445.1 Cyanobacteriota bacterium | reverse complement strand
TGCTGCATTTTTGATGCTTTTGATTTTGCCTTCATCTGCGTACTTCCTTAAGGTATTGGGATGCAAACCCAGAAATTCGACCGCTTTTCTGAGTGGGATGTATGCCATTAGTAAATATTAGTATAAGTTAGTAATTAGCAGTAAAATAATTACTGTTAATTAACCCCCGCTGCTTTGGCCACCTCAATTTGATTCACTTGCCCCTGATAATCGATCGCTTCCGGCATTTCTCCTGGGGCAAATTCCAGGTTAGGTGGGGAGCTGGGTTGGGGGGTGCCCTTCATCAGGGGAACGGCACTTGTTAAAATCACCAGCGCTTGGCATCCTTGCATTGCCGGTTCTAGATCTGCTTTTTTGCGAATATCTCCCACAAAAAAACAATCGCTTGTACCGTATAGCTGCTCAATTTTAGCTTGAGAACGGGCAAAGCCATAAACGTCAAAATCGTCAGCCTGGGTTTGTAATTGTTTGACCACCAGGGAACCGGTGCGTCCTGTTGCTCCCGTGACCAATACTTTCATTTGACTCATTTCGCGCTCCAATACACTTATCTTGGCTGAGCTTTAACAATAGATAGCCCATTTATTTTACTGAACGATCGCTCGTTCTCGCTGGAATTACCAGCGGTTGAGATGTTTGGCCAAGGTGACATTGAACTGATTACCCAGGAGCATGACCAGGGCGCTGAGATAGAGCCAAAGCATCAAGACGATCGCGGCTCCGAGGGCACCATAGACTTGGCGATAACGGCCAAAAATAAGCACATAATTGCGAAAGAGGAACGAAATGCCCACCCAGGATAAAGCCGCTAGAAAGGCTCCCGGTAGAATGGGGGTCGATCGCTGACAACGACTGGGGCCAAAGCGATAGACCAGGGCAAAGGCAGAGGTCACCAAGCTGAGGGCAATAGGCCAGGCGAGCATCCACCACAGGGCAAGTAGGACGGTGCCCATCAGTTCAACCCGCAGGGCCAAATAGCGGATCAGAAATTCGCTGGCAAAGGCGACTACAGACGCAACAATGTAAAGAGAGAGAGTCACCAGCGTCAGAAGAATGGCAATGCTGCGGTTTTTCCAAAAGGGACGACGCTTTTCAAAGGGGGTTTGCTGAATTTGGTCGAGGGCCACCATCGACGTGGCCATGGCATTTGACGAAATCCAGATCGCAAAGACAAAGCCCAAGGAAATGAGACGAGAGTTACTGATGGTGTAGTCATTTTCAACAAAATTCTGCACTAAGGTGACAACCTCGACCGGAGCGATTTCAGACAGCCGACTGGCCATCTGTCTCACGGCCGGGCGGGAGGGGGCAGCCACCAGATCGATCGCTGCGAGGAGGGCCAAAATGGTGGGAAATAAAGACAGGGTCGCATTAAACGCAATTTCTGAAGCCAGACCGGTTAGCCGTTTTTCTCCAGCACTCCTTAAGATCCACCTTAAAATTTTTAGACCTCGGAAACAGAACTGTAGAAAGGCATTCATGGTCAGAAAAAACGATCGACACTTTCATTAATGTCATTAAACGGTGTCCCGTTGAGCTTTCCGCTTAAAGCTGAAAGGGAAGCCTTTAACGGACGAGTACGCCATGCTTCACGCCTTCAGTGGGTAGGAGGTCAAGTCTAGCGCGTGAAGGAGCACACTGCCCCTTCTCTGTCGATTTTGCCCTTTTTCCCTGGTTTTGCCCTTCGTGAGAACCTCAGTGAGAGTGCCGGAGATGGAGAACGCCTTAGACGAAGAGATCCATTTCCTGTTGCAATTGGTTCATTTCTTCCACCAAGGCCTGTAAGCGATCGATTTGGGTGGTATCGGCAAGATTGGCAGTTTGTAAGTGGTTTTGTAACCGTTGCAGTACTCCGGCTGATTCTTGAATTAAGGCCGAAAGATTGTGAATTTGGGCCTGGCGATCGTCTTGATTGGCGGTGGTGAGTTTGAGATTCCGTTTTAAGCTGGCTTCTAAGCGTTCCAGGGAGGCTAAAGAACGGCCGGTTGCTTTTACTTTTTCCGAGCGAACTTGCTGTAATTGTTGCTGTAGGGCAGTGGCATCCAGGAGCGATCGGGTATCGGGGAGCTTAACGGCAAGCATTTCGACCTTTTCGGGCAAGGAGATAGCTAGGTCACAGCCATATTGTACGGCCGCTAAAATGTCCATGGACAGTGGCGAAAGCTGTTCCTGGCGCAGAATGGCCTTGGCTTGGGCCTGTAAAGTTTGGGCCTGTTCTCGTAGGTTTTGGGCCGATCGTCTCACCCCCTCCAGTTCAGATTGGACTTGGCTTAAGCGTTCCTTTTCCGGGGAGGGTTCCTGGTGTTGCCGTAGGTATGCGGTAGCGATCGTGAGGGCGGCGGCAAGGGGCATGGCAACGAGGCTGGGGAGGGCGATCCAGCGAACCCCGAGAAAGAGCAGGAGACCACCAGCCGTAATGGAGAGAGGATAGGAAAAGGGGTTAACCAGTTTAAGAGACATAGCGTTGTACTGCCGGATGAAACGGGCGGGAGTAGCGGCAAGTCCCCTGCTGACGTTTTCAGGCGGAGGGCTTGGGGGAAATTCAGGATCTAATCCTGATTGCCTCCACCATCTTACCCACTCTCTTCACCACTCTGCTATCAAGGGCTACCAACTTAAGGCGGAAGAGTGCGGCGCTTCGCGCCGCACTCTTCCATTAAATTTTTCCGCTTTTAGTGGAAAGCCCTATCAAGCAGCTACAGTCTGCCAGAAGGGAGGACGCTTGGGTTACCATTTTTAGGATTGGGGTTTGTACCTCAAGCCGCCGATGAGGACGATCGTGCTGATTTAGAAACTTGAGTGGGGTTGTTTTAAGAACTCAATTTCTTCGGCGGTAGATTCACGCCCTAAAATA
>JBEAPM010000057.1:0-11545 GCA_041164445.1 Cyanobacteriota bacterium | reverse complement strand
GGAGCTACGATCCCCTCTTAGTCTAGCTTTTTCGGCTTAAGTTGATACCCATTATCCAAAGCCGTAATTGGCTAAGGCGTAAAAATATTCTTGACTCTGCCGAGGTGATTTATGTCGCGTGTTCAAGAATCAATTCTTGACATTATTGAATCTATTAAACTGATTTTGCATTATGTTGAAGGAGTTAATCAAGAGTCGCTCGCAGTCAATTATGAAAAGCAAGACGCTATTTTGCGGCGTATTACGATCATTGGTGAAGCAACTAAACGACTATCACCAGAATTCAGGCAAAAGCATTCAGATATTCCTTGGAAGAAAATAGCAGGAATGCGAGATGTAATGGGCGGTTTATTGCGCCCAAAACTTATCCTTCAGAATTGACTCAATATTGCGGCTAAATTGCCATGTGTCAGGGAATGGATACTGTAAATAATCGCCTTGTACATCCTTAAGTGCAAACTTGAAGCATTTATCAAAGTTTTCGATAAAGTGACGATTGAGGCTAGGAGATTGTTCGAGAATTTGTTCTAATTCAAATCTTTGAGTTCTAATTGTGACTTCCCATCCCCTAAACTCATTGGGCATATCCACATAACAGCGCTTGAGAATATGCTCAATGAGAGTTTTAAGACGACTAGCAACCTCCCGCTTATCTCGACCGGACAAACCTTCTAACTCCTGGATTAAATTTTCAATATCAACATTTTGCAAATCACCCGATCGCAATTGGGAGATTACTGTCTCTAGCCACAGGTTTAGATCGGTGTCATAAAGTGTTGGCTTGACGATTATCTGAGTCATGATATTTCTCCCTCACTATTCTTGGCTATTGCTGCAATCGCTTAACTTTTTTATGATAATTGATACGCTCCTGACTGGCTAGTAGACTGTGGTGTAGGGTTTTCACAGGATCGTTATAGCGGTTTATCCAAAATCTTTTGACTACCGCTATAAGGCTAATTTTGATCGTAAAACGTATCTCGATCGTCTTCATGGGGTACTGGCCAGTCCTCATTTTCTCCACCAATAATGAGGCGATCGAGACTCACATAGTCCCGACTCAGTTGGTGAAAGGCATTAATCAGCACATCCAGGGCGAGGGCATCGCTGGTGCCTAAATCAAACCAACACCGTCCCCAAGTCCCCTCATATTCCATCTCGCCCATGTTGTGCATCACCGCCATGAGACTACTTTCGGCAACGTCATGATCGTAGTCGAGGTAGCTCAGATCAATCCCGGTTTCCTGAACCTGCAGGTTCTCTTCGTTAAACCCCCCTAGCTTACCGAGATAAAACCAGGAACTGAGAAGTTCTTCAACATACTGCTGCTCTACAGTGGAGGGAACCGTCGGAAATTCGACCCAAAGCCAAAGGTCAAAGGGGTTCACTTCCCGAAACTCAATGTACATAAGCGATCGTGATAAATTGGGGTACAGCGCAAAACACGCAAAGGTGCCGCCAAATCGTCATTACGTTTTCGTTTTTTTAAAGCCGTGAGCGATTCGCGTGCAACATACTATAAAATTACAGCATAATGTCTAATCTGGGTGGTCTTATATTTTTCGTTCATTTTCTGGATCATGGAATGAATGTAACGCGATGTGCAACTATTCTTCGATCCCCGAACATAGCATCAAGAGATTGGGCTTCGTTCTAAACAGCCGCTTTGCAAAATTGGCTTTCCACTGAAAGCGAAAAAATTTAATGGAAGAGTGCGGAGCACCGCACTCTTCCGCCTTAAGTTGGTAGCCGCAAAATTTGGAAATTACTTATGAAAGATATATCTATTTTGATTATTGACGATGAGCCGGATAATTTTGATGTTATTGAGGCTTTTCTCAATAAACCGAACTATCAGCTATTCTATGCCGCCAATGGTGAAAGTGGTCTTTCAGCCTTAGAAAACTTAACCCCTGATCTCATCTTATTAGATGTGATGATGCCTGGCATTGATGGGATTGAAGTATGTCGTCGTATTCGAGAACGATCGCAGTGGCAATCTATTCCTATTATTATGGTTACCGCATTGACCGCAAAAGAAGATCTAGCTCGGTGTTTAGCGAGCGGAGCTGATGACTTTATTAGCAAGCCTTTGAACAGTTATGAACTTAGGGCTCGGGTTCAATCCATGCTGCGCATTAAAGCTCAATATGATCAGTTAGAAACCTTCTCTAAGTTTCAGCGCAATACCATTAATCTTTTAGGTCGAAATTTACAGGAACTTACGGGCAATTTATCCCATAGTTTCCCCCACGAACTGAACACACCCTTAAATGGAATTATTGGGGTTATTCAACTCTTAAAAGCAGACTTTGAATCCCTCGATCGAGAAGAAATCCAAGAACTCCTGCACATGGCAGAACATTCTGCGGAACGGCTAGAGAAGCTAACTAAGCGGTTTATGTTATATCTTGAGTTAGAGACCTATCAAGGGCGAAGTCCGTCTGTTACTCCAGTGACAACCCTCAGTGTTAGCCACGATATTCATACTGAAATTCAACAAAAAATGATGGCGGCAAAGCGAGAGGAGGATATACAGTTAGAATTGGGGGTTCATACCCTACCCCTATCCGATCGCTATTGGCGATCAATCCTGTTTGAACTGCTAGACAATGCCATCAAATTTTCCTCTCCCAAAACCCCTATTCACATCCGATCCTATATTAAGGAGGGGAACTTCTACTTAGAAGTGCAGGATCAAGGGGTTGGCATGAGTCCAGAACAAATTGCCCGCATTGATGCCTTTACTAAATTTCATCCTCAAAACTATACCCATGAAGGTTTGGGATTAGGCTTAAAGACGGTACAAAAAATGCTGGAACTTCTAGGGGGAAAGTTGAAAATTTCCAGTCAGGAAGAAAAGGGAACTCAGGTGTGTGTTAGCTTGCCCTTAGATTAATTGTGGCGGGCGGAGCAATCTCTAGATAGACAAGCCTCATGACAAATGCCAATGGACTGTCCCTCGGAAACTTAATGTTGCGTATTGCCTAGATCCTTATGCCTGTAGTCATTGGCCTCATGAGTGGAACCTCCCTAGATGGTATTGACGCGGCCCAGATTGCTATCTCTGGGCGCGATCGAGATCTACAGGTGAGTCTACAAGCGGGTTTAACCTATCCCTATCCTGATAATTTACGATCGCAATTACTAGAACTTTGTGGCGGCGCAGCGATTACAATACCAGCCCTACTGGACTTAGATGATGCGGTTGCCGAATGCTTTGCTCAAGCGGCCCTCTCTGTCCAAGCCAAAGCGATCGATGCCGGTTTTTCCTCCGCTCAATTGATTGGCTCCCATGGCCAAACCCTCTGGCATCGTCCGCCCCAAACCGGACAGTTAGGCTATTCCTGGCAGGTGGGCCGAGGTAGTTGGATTGCCCAACGAACCGGAATTCCGACGGTTTCTAATTTTCGGGCAGCGGATATTGCCGCAGAAGGGCAGGGAGCCCCCTTAGTGCCGGGAGTCGATCGCTATTGGTTGGGGCATCCCCAGGAGCATCGCTGTATTCAAAATATTGGTGGCATCAGCAACGTGACCTATCTGCCTCCCCTGGAGACTGAAGCAGCCGTGCAAGGGTGGGACACCGGCCCGGGCAATAGCCTTTTGGATTTAGCGGTGCAAAAACTGAGTGGAGGGCAGCAACGCTACGACGCAGGAGGACAATGGGCGGCCCAGGGAACCCCCTGTCTAGCCTTAGTGAAGCAATGGTTAACCGATCCTTTTTTTCAGCATCCCCCCCCGAAATCCACGGGGCGAGAGCACTTTGGCGCTGCCTATCTCGATCGCTGCTGGACAGAAGCACAGACCCATCAGCTTAGCCCTGCAGATTTTCTCGCCACTTTAACGGAATTAACCGTCCTCTCCATCGTCCACAGCTACCGATCGTTTCTCCCGGTGCAGCCCCAGCGCATTTTAGTGGGGGGGGGAGGTGTCCATAACACCTACTTACTGAGTCGGCTGCGCCATCACCTTGCGCCGCTTCCCGTTGAATCTACCGAGACTGTGGACATAGATCCGGACTTTAAGGAAGCGGCTATTTTTGCCGTCCTCGCCCACTGGCATTGCTTGGGAATACCGGGAAACCTTCCTAGCGTAACCGGTGCAACGCGATCGGTAGTTTTAGGAGAGTTGTGGGAGCCTGATCCTATCCAGAAATCCTGAGAACAAAACTTTACCTGAAGGCGCTCACCGTCTAATCTAAAAACTATCGCCCCTTAAATCGCGCTCCTCTATGATCTTTAAAAAGAAAAAAGAACAATTCTTCCTCACCCTAGACGAGGGATCCCAAGCACCCGACGCTGCCCCTCAGGTCGTGGAAGCCCCTAAAACAACGCCTGAGGCTCCCCCCGCCCCTAAGGCAAGCAAGGCTAAAGCCCCTAAAGCTAAGGCATCCACCGCTACAACCCCAGCCCCCGATCCCAGTGAAATCATTGCTGCCGCTGTGAAAGCAGCCCCTGCTCCGGTGGTTAAAGCGGCTCCAGCTCCGAGTGTTGTTCCCTACGAATTTTTTCCAGGTCGCCGTCGTCCCGGGCCTAGTCTACAAGGGTTCATGGAGATGGCGCGAAACATGGGACGATCCTAAGTTAGGATTAAACTACGAGGGGAATGTTTTTCTCCTCGTAGACTCTCCACCGAACGCGAAAACATAGCAGGTTAAAGTAGAGCGCTTTGCGTTACACTCTAATCCTTTCGGTTGATAGTCTCTTCCCATCCTCATCTTTGAGAATTCGTTCATCTTCATTGCCCTTTAGGATCTCTAAATATTTATGCTGTTGAAATGCACAACTCGGCACATTCGTATTTTCACGGCGGAAGTTCAGCACAATGAGCTGGTGCCGAGCGAAACGGTGTTGACCTTAGACGTGGACCCGGATAATGAGTTTCTTTGGAATGAAGACGCACTCCAGCAGGTTTATCGCAAATTTGATGACATGGTGGAATCCTATGCTGGGGCAGACTTAACCGAGTACAATTTACGCCGAATTGGTTCAGATCTTGAACATTTAATTCGAGATCTTTTGCAAACCGGAAAGATTTCCTATAACCTCTCTAGTCGGGTCCTGAATTACAGTATGGGCTTACCCCAGGTTGCATCTCCAGAATAGCCCGACTTCTCTCTCTGGTCTTCTCTATGGCGATTGCTACTTCCCCCACCCTTCATTGCTCAAATTTGGATTGTCTGGCGGAAAATCCTGGGAGCAATTTATATTGCCATTCCTGTGGTCACGCCTTGCTGCACCGCTACCTCTGGGTCACGGGATCACACCTGCCCAATTTATCGCCAGGAGAATGGGTAGACGATCGCTACTATGTGATTTCGTCCCGGGTTGTACTAGATACGCAACCGGGGGCACTACCCTTTTGCCCGGAAGAAGACCTGCCAGAGGCTATGTTGCCTTATTTAAGGTTATTTCCCTATCGGGTCTTTGTGCCTCAAGTGTATGGCTTACTCTCCCCGGAGTTGCCGAATTGTTTTTTACTGGAAGATGCGCCTCTCTATTCCCAGTATGTTCAAGCTGATGCCAGTAATCAAGCCAGTCATTCTTCCCGGGCAGGACAACTGCTGCCGGGTCTATTGGATAGCTGGGCTGGGGGATCCTTAGCTCATCAAGTGGGGTGGCTATGGCAAATTGCTCGCCTGTGGAATGTCCTCACTCGACGCCAGGTCGGAAGTACACTCCTAGACTTACACTGTTTGCGGGTCGATGGGACTTGGGTGCGATGTTTAGAATTAACCCTAGATGAATCTACCCCTTCATTGCTACAGCTTGGTGAAACCTGGACAGCGCTGATGGCGGGCGCTCATCCCAATCTCCGTCCGTTGCTGCAGCAACTGATCCTCTTTTTACAAACGGGCAAACTCACCACCCCCACAGAGTTGGTTCGCTTGTTAGAGTTAGCCCTGCAAAAAGTCGGGGAATACCAAACCTATGCTCTTGAGTTAAGCAGCCATAGCGATGCAGGCCCGAGTCGGCAGTCCAATGAGGATAACTGTTTTCCCTCTAATGTGTCCTACATTCGTACCACCTCTGGCTTGAACTCCCTTACAGTGGTTTGTGATGGCTTAGGGGGGCATGAAGGAGGAGAAGTCGCCTCCCATCTTGCGGTTAGTACCTTGGTGGAAGACTTGGAAGCCAGTTTTAGCAATCAAGCCACCATTGCCCCCGAGCAACTTCTCCGCCAATCCATTGCCATGGCCAATGATGCCATTAGCCAACAAAATAATCATGAACATCGTGAGGAACGTCGGCGGATGGGGACGACCCTCGTGAGCTTATTAAATGTGGGTCATTATTTTTATTTAGCCAATGTGGGGGACAGCCGAGGTTACGGTATCAGTGCGGCCGGTTGTCGCCAGTTGACGGTTGATGATGATTTGGCTTCCCGCCATGCCCGGATGGGCTTGGGGATTTATCGTCATGCTCTGGAAGCCCCGAGTTCCGGGGCTTTGGTTCAAGCTTTAGGCATGGTTTCTTCCCAGAGCTTAGTGACGGAGATTCAGCGTTTCTTTCTCAGCGAGAATATGCTCTTTCTCCTCTGCTCTGATGGGGTCAGCGATCGGGATTTACTGGAGCAAATTTGGGGGCAAGAACTGCTGCCGATTCTGGAGAAGACAAAGAGTGTTAAAGATGCGGCTGAACGTATTGTGGAACTGGCCAATCATCATAATGGCCATGACAATGCCACCGCTGTCTTAATTAAGGTCAATGTTGAGCAAATTGGGGTTCCCAGTGCTGATGAACTGACCTCAGTTCTTAAGGTTTCCTCGGAGAAAAAGAGTGAAGCAGAGATTCCCACCCAAATTCGCCCGGAACCACAACCCGCTCCAGAGCCCTTGCCGGTGGTGACTCCTCCTGCAAAACCAAAAACCAAAACCTCAATCCCCTTGCCGGTTACTCTACCGTTAGATTCGAGTGCCCAGACCCAAGCATCTCGCTCCAAACCATCACAGCCCCTGTTTTTGATCTGGATTTTGTTACTGTTAACGATCGTTTGTCTCCTCTTGGGAGCGTGGTTTTTTGCCCCCTTCCTCCGATCGCTGACAACCTCAGAGCCTGCCGTGCCCACAATAACTCCTGCCGTACCCACTCCTGGGGAATAGGCACTTGGGTGACGTGCCCCTGAAAGTCAGAGAGTCAAGCAGCCTTAAGTTGGTAACGTTGGTCACCAAAAATTGAGAACTTCACCTCATCCCGAGAAGCCGTTCCCTATCCCTGTAAAATACAGTCATGGGTAGTATTGTAATTCGAGATATTCCTCACACCTATGTCATCCTGCCGTGCCCTGGGGCCACGACCTTAGTTTTTGTGCATGGCTGGCTTCTCAGTCATGTCTATTGGACTCCTCTTCTTCAACACTTGTCTGGAGAGTTCCAATGCTTAGCCTATGATTTGCGGGGGTTTGGTGAGTCTTCTATATCGGGCTTGTCCCATCCTAATCCCTACACTCCAGCGTCCTATGCGGAAGACTTAGATCATTTACTCACGGCTCTGAACATTGAGCGAGCCTGGCTGATTGGCCATTCCCTGGGGGGCGCGATCGCCTTATGGACAGCTTCTTTGTACCCCGAGCGCATTCAAGGGGTCATTTGCCTCAACTCCGGGGGGGGAATTTATCTCCAAGAAGAATTTGAGCGATTTCGGCGTTTTGGAACTCAACTGGTAAAATACCGAGCCCCTTGGTTAACTTGGATCCCTGGACTGGAGTGGAGCTTTAGTCGTTTCAGTGTGGCCAAACCCCTGGATCCCCTCTGGGGAAAACGTCGTTTCTTAGATTTTCTCAGGGCAGACGAAACTGCGGCCCTCGGGGCCTTATTAGAGTCCACCACGGAAGCAGAAGTTCATCATCTGCCCCGCCTCGTCTCCCAACTGCGTCAACCGACATACTTTATTGGGGGCGATCGGGATACGATCATTGAGCCCCAGTATGTGCGTCACCTCGCTAGCTTTCATCCCTCCTTTGAAGGAACCGGCGCAAATTTGTTAGAACTTTCCAACTGTGGTCATTTTGCCATGTTGGAACAAACCACGATCGTTGCTAATTTTGTTCGGCAATGGGTTACTCAGCGTCAACGTGTTCCATCCTATGGGTGACATGGGTAACGAGGTGGATGATCGAGTGTGAATGATCCAGTGTAAATCATCGAGTCGTCTCATTGGCTTTCCACTGAGCGAAAAAATTAAATGAAAGAGTGCGGCGCTGCACTCTTCCGCCTTAAGTGGGTAGCCGTCTAATTAAGAGAAAAATAATATGATGACTAATCATGATTGGTTGATGTTCCTCTCCCTGGAGTAAGGCTTTCATTTGCCGATAGGAAAGACGGGAGTTAACAGTACTCAATCCAGCCCCTAGATCCTTTAAGTGTTGCAAGGCAGATTTTAGATTGGGATAATCTTCGCTATACCACTCCAGGCGATATTCACAAGAGAGTCCCTGGTTATACAGCATTTCTACGATCGTTTTGAAGTCTGGTAAGGGATTGAGGGGATAGGGAATTTGACGATCGCTACAATAGGTTTTTAACTCAGGGAAACTATGGTCACTGGGAAAACTTAACACTAAGATTCCCCCTGGCTGTAAACAGCGATATAGGCTTTGAAGAGTGGTCAGGGGGGATTGAAACCATTGCAGCACAAAGCTACTGGCAATTAAGCGATAACGATCGAAATGAGAGCGTGAATCTTCAGTAAAAGTCTCAGCATCCAAAACAGAAAAAGTGACCTTGTTAAACTGATCTTTCGGCAAGGTTAAATGAGCTTGACAAAACTGCAACAGTGCTGGAGATAGATCGGAAATTTCCAGGGAATGTTCAGGAAACAGCTCCACCAGGCCTTGACTGAGAAATCCCGTTCCGCATCCCAATTCTAAAATGTTGCCTAGGGGAATGGATTGTCCCTCTAGCCAGCTTAAAAGACGATCCGCTGCATATTGCTGTACCTTAGCCCGTTGATGGTAATAGGGCGCAGCCTTACCAAACTGCTCAGCTAATTTTGTTTTATCGATCATGAGGTAGTATGACGCTAAAGGGCAGGAATTGCACCCAATAGTAACGATAGATACAGTAGTCCTCAATCAGTTGTAAGGACTAGACTGCTGAAACCGTTGTGTGGTGGGCACCCACACAATCCATTTAGGATTGCTGTAGCAAACCGATCCAGGTCAATTCAGCCTAGAAACATGAAACCTGTGGCAAAAACATGGACAACCGATCGCTACCGATTTTGGGCTGGCGGGAATGGGTCTCATTTCCCGTGCTCAATCTTCCCCCCATTAAGGCCAAAATTGATACCGGAGCCCGATCTTCAGCTTTACATGCTTTCGATATCCAACTTTTTGACTCTTACCTGCGTTGTAAAATTCATCCCCTGCAAAAGGACGATCAAACGATCGTTGAGATTGAGTGCCCTTACCTGGGGTGCAAAACGGTACGCAGTTCTAACGGTCAGGTTGAGAACCGCCCTGTGATCCATACTCAGGTTACCCTAGGAATGCAATCGTGGGATATTGAGCTAACCCTCACCAATCGAGATCTGATGGGATTCCGTTTGTTATTGGGTCGCCAAGCCATCCGTAATCGTTATTGGGTTGATCCCGGACGATCGTTTTTGCATCGCGCTTAATCCCTGCATTCCTTTGTCACAAAAACCTACGGCCACGAGAACTAACGACCACGAGAACTAGATCATGAAAATAGCTGTCCTCTCTCGCAAACCTAACCTCTATTCTACCCGGCGCTTCAAAGAAGCTGGAGAAACTCGAGGTCATCAAGTACAAATTATTGATTACCTCCGCTGCTACATGAATATTACATCCCACAATCCTCAGGTGATTTATCAGGGGCAAGTGGTTGCGGATTTGGAAGCGGTCATTCCTCGGATTGGAGCATCTAAGACCTTCTATGGCACTGCGGTGGTCCGGCAATTTGAAATGATGCGGGTCTTTTCGATCAACTCCTCTCAGGCCATTTCTCGATCGCGGGATAAGCTGCGCTGTTTACAACTCTTGGCGCGGGAAGGAATTGGGTTACCGGTGACGGGATTTGCCCATTCTACCAAGGATATTCAGGGGTTATTAAATATTGTGGGGGGAGCGCCCCTGGTGATTAAGCTCCTGGAAGGAACCCAAGGCATTGGTGTGGTTCTCACGGAAACCGAACAGGCTGCGACTTCTGTGATTGAGGCATTCCGAGGCTTAGATGCTAATATTCTGGTTCAGGAATTTATCAAAGAGGCTGGGGGGACGGATATTCGCTGCCTAGTGGTGGGGGATAAAGTGGTGGCTTCCATGAAGCGTCAAGGTGCCCCTGGGGAGTTTCGGTCTAATCTGCATCGGGGCGGGTTTGCGGCGAAAATTAAACTTACTCCAGAAGAGCGCAGTACGGCAGTACGAGCGGCGAAAATTATGGGCTTGCGGTTTGCGGGGGTTGATATTTTGCGATCGAATCATGGACCCTTAGTGATGGAGGTGAATTCCTCCCCCGGTTTAGAAGGAATTGAGCAGGCTACGGGAGCGGATGTGGCGGGCAAGGTGATCGAGTACATTGAAAAACATGCCGGACAAGAGCGAGGACGCGATCGAGGGTGAATAAGATCGCTATGACCCGTTATCGCTCCCTTACGATCGTGCTGCTCACGCCTTTCGCCCTAGGAGTTCTGCTCTTGTCTTTGGCGGGAGGGGGGGCTAAATTTTCCTGGTGGCTGGAGTTAACGACCCATTTCAAAGTCCAATACCTCATCTGGGGGGGATTGCTACTTCCGGCTGTGCTCTGGAGTCGTTGTCGTTGGCTAGTGGCGATCGTTTTGTTTGGAGTCGGTCTCAATGCAGTGGCTGTGCTGCCCTGGTATATCCCTACTTCCGTCACACCGCCCCATTCTGAACCCGTGACGATCGCTTTTGCCAATGTGCTGCGGAGCAATCCCAATCCAGAGAAACTGCTCCAGTGGGTAGAGGATACCCAACCGGCGGTGGTGGTCTTGGAAGAAATTACGCCGCAGTTAGAGGCAGCCCTGAGGGATTGGGACAGAATCTTTCCCTATCAACTCAAAGCAATTCGCCAAGATGCCTTTGGGATTGCCCTATATAGTCAGATTCCCTTCACAGGAGAAGAAATTCACACCTTTGGTCTACGGGATATTCCTTGGCTAGAAACAACCCTCTTGTTCGACAATACTCCCCTTAAGGTGTGGGCACTCCATCCCTATCCTCCCGTGAGTGTTGGGGCAGCCCAGCAGCGCAATGCCCTTCTTGATCAAGTCTCTCAACAGATCCAAACCCATTCTCAACAACCGGATCGCTTCCAGATTGTGGTAGGGGATCTCAATACCAGTGTGTGGTCTCCCTTTTATCAAGACTTTGTAAGACGATCGCGTCTGAAAAATACCCGTCAAGGCTTTGGCATTGAGCCAACCTGGCCAACCTATAATGTCTTTTTGTCCACCCCCTTAGATCACATTTTAGTGAGTCCAAATTTGAATGTTCACCATGCTCAAGCCGGGCCATTTATTGGCTCTGATCACCTCCCCTTTATGGCGATCGTGAGTATTCC
>JBEAPM010000056.1:0-5095 GCA_041164445.1 Cyanobacteriota bacterium | reverse complement strand
AGAGATATTGCTGGATCAACCGTGGTAATAGCGCTGGAAAAATCAATGACGGGGGTTTGTAATGCATCCTGATTCCCCTCTAACACGGGAATATCTTCTAGGGCTGCTGCCGATTCCTCTTCTCCCAAAAGATCTTGGGCTCTGACCGGAGCAAATAACACGCTCAAACAGCCAATACTGGTAATCACCAACAATAATCGCACGGGGCTGAACAGGGATTTTTTAGCCATTATGAGTAATCCAACAGGTTGGGGACAGTTTTAGCGTCAGCCCCATAAAGCCAAAAAGCGCCTTTCGGGCGCTTTTCCACTTCAGGAACGTCAGTCGGCTAAAGCAGGAGCCTCTGCAAAAGCTAGGTTAGGATGCATCCACTGGGCTAAATCCTCCGAGGGAGGCATCAAACTTGGGGTAACCGATCGCAGATGAGCTGTGATCTCGTTAGAGGTTGAGTCATAAATTTGCGTCGCAATCTTGGGATATAAGCCAATGCCCAGAATGGGGATGAGTAAGCAGGCGATGATATAAATCTCCCGGGGCTCGGCATCCACTAGTACTTCATGGGACGTTAATTCCTTGTTCTCAGGACCGTAGAAGATTTCCCGGAGCATAGAGAGCAGATAGATCGGCGTTAAAATGACCCCCACTGCTGCCAGGGTTACGCCAATAATCCGGAAAGGTAAGCTGTAAGCATCGCTGGTGGCAAAGCCAACAAAGACCATCAGTTCCGCCACAAAGCCACTCATGCCCGGCAGCGCTAGGGAAGCGAGAGAACAAGCAGTCCAGAGGGCGAAGATTTTGCGCATTTTTTGACCGACTCCCCCCATTTCATCCAGCATCAGGGTATGGGTGCGATCGTAGGTTGCCCCCACCAAGAAGAAGAGGCTAGCCCCAATTAAGCCGTGGGAAATCATTTGTAAGATGGCACCACTCATCCCCAAGTTAGTCAGGGAGGCAATCCCAATGAGCACAAAGCCCATGTGAGAAATAGAGGAGTAGGCAATCTTTCGTTTAAGGTTTCGCTGGGCAAAGGAGGTGAGCGCAGCGTAAATAATATTGATGATCCCCAAAATAATCAGCACTGGCGCAAACCGTACATGGACTTCCGGCAAGAAGCCGACATTCATCCGAATGAGGGCATAGCCTCCCATTTTTAAGAGAATGCCCGCCAGCAACATGTGAACGGGAGCAGTGGCTTCACCGTGGGCATCGGGCAACCAGGTGTGGAGGGGAATAATGGGTAACTTAACGCCGTAGGCAATCAGGAAACCAGAATAGACTAAAAACTGGAAGCCAAGGGCATAGTCCTTAGAGGCTAAAGCTCGAAAATCAAAGGTAACCGTATCCCCGTAGAAGGCCATGGCAAAGGCACCCACCAGGATAAACAGGGAACTACCAGCGGTGTAGAGAATAAATTTAGTGGCGGCGTATTGCCGTTTCTTGCCCCCCCAGATCGATAGCAACAGGTAGACCGGAATCAACTCTAATTCCCAAGTCAGGAAGAAGAGCATCATATCTTGCACGGCAAATACCGCAATCTGCCCGCCATACATGGCTAGAAGCAAGAAATAAAAGAGCCGAGGTTTGAGGGTAACTGGCCAAGAGGCGAGAATGGCCAAAGTGGTGATAAACCCCGTTAACAAAATCAAGGGCATGGACAGACCATCTGCCCCCACAGACCAGTTCAAGTCAATCTGAGGAACCCAGGCGTAACTTTCCACTAATTGCAGATCTGGGTTGTTGAAATCGTATTGGGTGCTAAAGGCGTAGAGCAGCAGCGCAAAGTCCAGCAAACCAATGGAGAGGGCATACCACCGAATGGTGCGCCCATCTTTGTCAGGAATGAAAGGAATGGCAAGGGAGGCCACGATCGGAAACAGAATGATCGTGGTTAACCAAGGAAAATTTGTCACGTCCATGCTTAATGATTGTGATGACCTTGAGAAAGTTTGCCAGAAGTTCCCCCGAATCTGCCAAATTTTAAGGTTTAAACCCTTTTAAACCCTGAAGTACAGTTCACGACGTTTAACCGTTCTGCAATGAATTAGGGATCTCGATTCATTCTGGCGGGCGGTGCAGCCGCCTACCACAATCCCCATTCTTGCGTGGGTACTACGGCAAGATTTTTAAGTTTGCGAGGTGCCCAATCGGCAATGAATTAGATTGAACTGGGAGAGCAACCACGTTAAACTACCGGCATGACCCACTCAAACTCTGCTTTGCACCGCTAGAGAAGCTATGGCTTTTGTCTCGATTCAGGGGGTAAACCACTATTATCAGTGGATCACGCCTCACCACAACATCCCCGATGCCCGTAAACCCACGATCGTTTTTTTGCATGGTTGGGCCGGATCTACCCGCTACTGGCAAAGCACTGCCCAGCACCTCCAGTCCGACTTTAATGCCTTACTCTACGACCTCAGAGGGTTTGGACGATCGCGTCTACCCGACCCGTCCGCAGTAGAGCATGGAGAGGGGAAGGGATTAAGGGACTATCGTCTGGAAAGCTATGCTGAGGATTTACGAGACTTATTAGATGCCCTAGGCTTAGACCGAGTGTATCTCAATGCCCACTCCACCGGGGCTTCCATCGCGGCCGTCTTTTTGCAGCAATATCCGGAACGGGTGTACAAAGCTATTCTGACCTGTAGCGGCATTTTTGAATATGAGGAGGTCGCCTTTAAGATCTTTCACTGGGTCAGCGGTTATGTGGTCAAATTCCGTCCCCAGTGGTTTCTGCAAATTCCTGAACTCGATCGCATGTTCATGAGTCGTTTTTTGTATCAACCCATCCCCGCTAACGATCGCCGTGCTTTTTTAGAAGATTTTTTGCAGGCAGATGCCGCCGCCGCGATCGGAACCGTTTACACCGCCGTCAGCAAAGAAGCGGCGGAACAAATGCCCCAAGTTTTCCAGCGCATTACGGTGCCAACCTTATTAGTTTCTGGCGAATATGATCAAATTATTCCTGCTGCGATGGGACGTAATGCAGCCAATTTAAGCCCCGCGATCGAATATTGTTGCCTACCCCGCACCGCTCATTTTCCCATGTTAGAAAATCCCCCCTTGTATTTGGAAAAAATCCAACATTTCATCAATCATCCTGGGGCAGAGTAATCCTAATCCTAAGCCAGTTTGCAGGCTATACTGCTGAAACCGTTGTCTGGTGACCATCACGGCTCTCGTTTCTGGGGAAAGTGACCGATTCTACTCAACCTGCAGCAAACTTTCGGCTAAACGATCGCTAGAAATTACTTGCAATTTTGTGGATTCTAGATTGAGAGGAGTGCCCTCAAAATCTAAGGGCTGTTGGTCATCCTGGAGCACAAACACCATTAATGGTAACTGCAGAGACTGAAGATACTGCACTAATTCTGATCGAGCCGCATCCCAAGTCAAAAACACACAAATACAGCCACTGAGCAAATGCGATCGACTTAAAACAACAGGGGTGAGGTAATCAAAAGACTTATCAAGACAAGGCGTTACTGAAGCGAGGATCTGTAACATTTGTTCGGTATGCCCTAAACTGCGACCACTAGTAAAGCAATAAGCCTCTGTTCCCACAAACATTAAGTCCAATAAGGCATCCTCGGTGTGAAAACTACAGGCCAAAGAAGCCGCGATCGAGACCGCCGCCTCCAGTTTGTCACTATAGGTTTGAGGCTGAAAAGTATCGAGAATCAAAGCATGGCGAACAAAAAACTCATCCTGTTCTTCTTTGACAATCGGTTTATCCACCTTTGCCCAACTTTTCCAATGGATTTTACGGAGCGGATCACCCGGACGATATTCTCGCAGCGATCGAAATTCCTCCGTATCTCCCACTGTGGAAGCCAAGCTAATGCCCCCAGACTGGTATCGGCGCGATCCCTCTAAAGACATTCCCGCAATTGGATAGCGGCTAGGTAACAGCCACAGAGTTTGAGGTAAAGGAATAAAGCGGCACGCATTCAGTAACCCCAGGGGATCGGGACGACCGATCACAACTCCACGAAACTGCACTCTGCCTCGATATTGTGGCGTAAGTTCTACAATCACCTCACCCCGACCTTTAGGCGGCAGCGGAGGAAACTGAATGACCCTGACTCTTGCCGCTTTTTTTCGGTCTATCAGTTTTTGCCATTGCTCTGGCCCGACCTGGCCAATAGAGGTACTAAAAAGTTGTCGCCATCGAGGTAACTGCCGAGTCGGATCCGCTTCGTAAATCGCGGTTTGTAACTCTTTCAAGGAAGGACGGGGATCCGCAAAAACTTCAAACAACTGCAGACCCGTCAGAGGGCGAGTACTCTGGTTAGAGATCAAGATACGATATCGGGTAGGCTGGCCCACAGTGCCAAAGCGTGGCAGTAATCGTTCAATTTTGACGGGACAAGGAAAATGCCAAATAAAAAGGAAGCCTACCCCCAGCATTGCAAATAATAAAGCAAAGACTTGGTATGCAAGGGTTTGCCGAGTGTCCATTCCCGCCGCCGCTGCAATCAGTAATGCTGCCACCGCTACAGCCCCTTGGGGCGTTAACCGTCGCATCAAAAATTGCTGAAGGGGGTAACTTGCGGACAGGAGCGCATAACCCCAAGATTGCATGGCGATCTCCTCGAGGGACTCTTCAGGTCAAGTCATCGTAATCATCATCTAGATCGTCAGACATCTCTCCTAGCATATTGGGGCTAATCAACGTGATATCAAATTCATCAGGGGGAGAGGTAACGATCGCATCTCGGCTAAGTTGATAGTAAACCGCTCGCACCTTTGGTCCAAAGACGACTTCATCCTCATTTTGCAAATAATGAGACGACGCTTTGCGTCCATTGATGAGCAAACCATTGGCGCTCGGCTTACCATTTAAGGCTCCATCTACAATCTCGTACCGGAAATTGCCATCCTCCTCCATCTTCTTCACTAAGGTTGCGTGGTGGCGAGAGACAAACTGAGAGATTAAACGCAGGTCACAATGGGGATCTCGCCCAATACTGTAAGTCTCCGCATCGAGAACAAACTCCCGGCGACCTTTGTCATCTTCAATAATAAGTAAGTGGCTGAAGTGAGATTCAACAGGCATTGGTTTTGAGTAGAATGAAGATTGGAAGCGGGTCTG
>JBEAPM010000055.1:0-2807 GCA_041164445.1 Cyanobacteriota bacterium | reverse complement strand
TGGAGATCTGTACTGGCTACTTTTTTTAAGTCAACCATTTCTAGAAAGTCGTTTCCCTGCTTCTATTGTACTCACTCGTACCCTATTCTATATAGCTTTACCCATCGCAAGTACAGGTCTTATTTATGAGATTTTAGCTAGTTGAAAGTTGAAAATCTCTTTTTCATTTTTCAAGTGAATAAATTATATTTTAGAATACAAAAAATAGCTTGAAATCCATCTTTCCAGCCAATTTTCTTCCCTTCAGCGTAGGTTCTACCATAATAGGAAATGCCAACTTCATAAATCCGACAATTCATCTTAGCTACTTTTGCTGTAATTTCTGGCTCGAAACCAAAACGGTTTTCACAAATTTGCAGAGATTGAATAACTTCACGTCTAAATGCTTTATAGCAGGTTTCCATGTCGGTCAAATTAATATTGGTTAACATATTGGAAAGCGTGGCTAGAAACTGATTCCCTACCATATGCCAATAATAAACAACACGGTGTGGATTGCTACCCACAAATCTCGATCCAAAAACTACATCTGCCTTACCATCTAAAATAGGCTGAATCATCGTAGGATAGTCTTGAGGACTATATTCTAAATCAGCATCTTGAACAATCACAATATCTCCCGTTGCACACTGAAACCCCGTCCTAAGAGCGCTACCTTTACCCTTATTTTGGGGATGATAAATTACCTGATCCACTTGAGAGGCTAAAGTGGTTTTCAGTAATTCTCGGGTACCATCAGTTGATCCATCATCTATAATGATGATTTCTTGATTACTGATGGGCGAATTTTTGATCGTTTGAATTACCGCTTCAATGGTCTGAACTTCATTAAAACAGGGAACAATAATACTAAGCTTCATCAGTACGACGAGGAAAAGACAACATTAGACATCTTCATTCTCAAAACGGCTGCGACGCAGTTGCCCACAGGCTGCATTTGCATCTAAGCCCCGAGAATAGCGAATACTGCTGGCAATATGGGCTTCTTTGAGTACCGCTAGAAATTGCTGAATGGAGCGATCGTCTGGGCGCTGGTAATCTACTTCGGAAATGGGATTGTAGGGAATTAAATTAACGTGGCTTTGAAATCCCCGGAGGTGTTGCGCTAATTCTTTGGCCTGTTCGGGGCGATCGTTTAAACCTGCTAACAAAATATATTCAAAGGAGACGCGACGATGGGTTAACGCCACATAATCCCGGCACTCCTGCAGTAAAACACTGAGGGGATAGGTTTTGGCACTGGGAATCAGTTGTTCCCGCAATGTCTGGTTCGAGGCATGCAGGCTAACGGCGAGGGTAAATTGCAGTAAGTTACCGGGTTCATTCCGTTCGCCAAGGCGACGAATTTGACCGGGAATGCCCACGGTAGACACCGTCATCGATCGTTGGCCGATGCCAATATCCTGATTCAAACAACGAATGGCCCGCAATACGGCTTCAATATTCAACAACGGTTCCCCCATGCCCATAAAGACAATGTGACTCACCCGCTGCCCAAAATCTTCCTGCACTGTCAGGACTTGATCAATAATTTCCGCCGCCTCAAGATTACGCCGAAAGCCCCCCTTCGCCGTCGCGCAGAAGTCGCACCCCATGGGACACCCCACCTGGGAAGAAACACACACCGTCAGCCGAGACGATCGCCCCCGACTGGGAATGCCAACGGTCTCAACAATTTCCCCATCCCCTAATTGGAGGAGATACTTCACCGTCCCATCGGTCGCTTCGACCCGATGATGGATGAGGGATCGTCCCACCGGTACGGTAGCGATCGTCTCCCGCCACTGTTTAGGAAATACGGAAATTTCGGAGAGATTATGAATCCCCCGTTGATAGAGCCATTGATACAGTTGCTGACCTCGGTAGGCCGGTTGTCCCTGGGTCGTAACCCACTCCGTTAGTTCCCCCTGGGATTGGCCAAGTAAAGGTTGCATAGCAGTCCAGTGATGAGTCAAAGTATAGAGAATTTAAGGCGTGTACTCGTCCGGGGCAACCCCCAGCGATCGTAATTGTGCTGCTAAACGATCGGCACGGCGATCGGCTTCTGCAGCCCGCTGAGCTTCTTGCTCTGCCCGCTCAGTTTCCGTTAATGCAGCCTCCGCTGGGGTTGGGACTAAGATTCCTTCGGGGGTAAAGAAGCGGAGTTTGTGATCAAATCGTCCTAGATATAGATCTAAGGCTTCACACCACAATAAACCAGCCCCATTGGGAACGATCGCTTCGTAGCGGCCATCCACCAGATGGAACCCTTGCAAATCCGTGCCATCGGGGGCAATCCAAAAATAGTAAGGCGTGCGCCAAATGTCTTGATAAATTTGCTTTTTTAAGCCTTTATCAATGTGACTGGTGGAATCCGACAGCACCTCGATCACCACGTTAGGATATTTGCCCTCCTCTTCCCAGACCACCCAGCTTTTACGGGGATAATGTTGCGTATCTAAGACGATAAAAAAGTCCGGGCCCCGGAAATACTCGGATTTACGTTGCCGAGGACTGTAGTACACCGTTAAATTCCCGGCGGCAAAGAAATCCGATCGATCCCGCCACCACCACTCTAAACTGGTGAGCAGGTAAACCAACTGCTGGAGGTGTTGATAGGTTTCCAATTCTGGCTCATCACTGTCGAGGTCACGGGGAAAAATAATATCCTGTGGCCATACGATTTGCTCAAAGTCTTGTATCGGGGCGATCGGGTTCATCAGAAAAATGGGTAGAAACCCCGTCCTTTAGCGAAGCGGAGGACGGCTTTACATTGAACTAGGCAACAATCAAGCCGTTTGAACGGCGGATCAATTGCACCTTACTAG
>JBEAPM010000054.1:0-3025 GCA_041164445.1 Cyanobacteriota bacterium | reverse complement strand
CCCATACCCGCTGGCTGGCGAAGCACCTACACCGGTATGACTTACTGGAAATTCATGCGACCTTTTCCTACGTCTGCACCGCAGCGGGGTACGTGGCCCGTCGTCAGCAACATCCCTACCTGATTTGTCCCCATGGACAATTTTCCCCCTGGGTTATTCAGCAAAAAACCAGGAAAAAATTACTCTATAACCGACTCTTTGAGCAGGAAAATTTTCGTCAAGTTTGGGGGGTACACTGCACCACCGTGGCAGAAGTGGAGAACGTTAAGGCTTTTGGCATTACGGCCCCAACCTTTAGCATTCCCCTCGGCGTAACGGTGGCGGATCCCGTTCCCGATGCTGCCGATCGTCTCCGCCAACGGTATCAAATTCCTAGGGATCGGACGATCGTTCTCTTTTTATCTCGCTTTCACCCCAAAAAACGACCCGACTTTCTCCTCTCGGTTCTGGCGCAATGCCAGGATATAAACTTTCATCTCGTATTGGCGGGAGATGGCGATCCGGACTATCGAGCTTTTCTGGAAACGTGTATCGATAACAGCGGCTTAAGGGATCGGGTCACCCTACCGGGGTTTCTGACAGGGGAAGCTAAAGCCCTCGCCCTCTACGGTGCAGATTTATTTGCGCTGCCCTCCTATGGCGAAAATTTTGGCATTGCCGTTGCGGAAGCCATGGCGGTGGGGCTGCCGGTCATAATCACGCCCGAGGTGGAAATTTCCGATGAGATTGCCGAGCAGGGGGCGGGTTGGGTGGTGCCCGGCCAGGAAGAAGCCTGGCAGAGGGCCCTGCGGGAAGCCCTGACCACCCCGACCTTGCGTGAACAGCGGGGCCAAAATGGCAAAGCCTATGCCCAAACTCATTACAACTGGGAGACGATCGGTCAAGGGTTAGTGGCGGCTTATCACAAGATACTAAGCCCTGCACGAGAACACCCCTAAGCAAAGGTGGGAGACGATCGCCGTTGACAAAATTCCTCCCAAGCCTGGGCGATAAACCATTCCAGTTTGCCTCGAAACACCGATGGTGAAAATTCCTGAGCCCGATCGATACAAGCTTGGGAAAAGAAACGCAATTTCTCAAATTCAAGGATCGTACTGGCCAGGGCATCCTCCGTAGATTCAGGAATGAGAAGCCCGGTGCGATAGTGCAGAACCACCTCCTTCAAGCCGGAACCCGCATAGGCAATAACGGGTAATCCTCGTCCCATGGCCTGAAGGGCGGCCATATCAAAGTCAATATCCCAGGTGGGTTGAATAAAGGCGGTGGCATTGGCATAAACCTGCTCCAAATCTAGATTGGCCGCCGTGCCTAAAAAGTGAATCGTTGGCCCCGCAAGCTGCCGCAGTGCGGCTTCATCCTCACCACTGCCAACCAGTTGTAAGGGTCGTTGGACTCGGTTGAAGGCCTGAATGAGGACATCAACCTGCAGCGATCGTCTTAAGTCTCCCACGTAGAGATAATATCGTTCTCCCGCATGACCTTCCCCCACAATCTGGACGGGCGGGGGCATCACTTCTGCTGAGCGGCGATAAAAGTGATAAATGCGTCGAGCAGCCCGCTCTGAAGTGGTGAGAAAGCGATCGACCCGCTGAGCGGCATAAAAATCATACTGGCGTAGATGAACATCTAAGAGGGAGGCTAAACCGTGACTGTGTTGTTCCCAAAGGGATCGGGCTGGGGTGTGACAATAGCACAGATGTAAGGTCGAAGAGGGGACTCGCACACCGTGGCTGAGGCCCATAAAACTGGAGGAAATGACCAGATCGTAGCCGCTCAAGTCAAACTGTTCCCAACAGTAGGGCAAGAAAAAACGATAGCGCTGGGAGTGTTGAGGCATCCCCCAAAGGCGCTGAGCGGGGCTGAGAAAGACTGGCACTTGATTGAGAAACTGGAGGGTTTGGTAGGCTAAGGGATCCAGGGGAAGGGTAGTAGCAGGGAATCCCCGCAAAAGCGATCGTGACTTCAGTCCTAAAATGCGTTGTAGCCGAGGATCGATCCAGCCAAAATAGAAAGCGGCCCTCGGATAGATCTCGTAAAGGGCAGCTAACACTCGTTCTTCATTGCCATAACCCGCTAAGCGATCGTGAACGATCGCAACTCGCAAATTTTCCATACTGGCCTAAGGGAACTGCAATCCGATTAATCGATAGCCCTATTTTAGAAATTTCTCATTACTTTCCGGATCCGGTTAACCCCTAGAGAAAAGTAGAGTGGTAGATGCACCCTGATTTCAACTCCCTGATCTGCTGGCGTGGATCAGGGATTTTTTTTGAATTCACAATTCATAATTCACAATTCACAACTAACCGTAATCGATGGATCCATTCACTGAGCCCACTGCGATCGATTCGGTAACTCAGAGGATTACAAATTAAACGGGCCGTTGTTTCAAATAACACTTCAATTTCCACTAAGCCATTTTCCCGCAGCGTCGTTCCCGTCGCCACCAAATCAACGATCGCTTCAGACATCCCGGTAATGGGGCCAAGTTCCACGGAGCCGTAGAGGGGAATCACTTCCACCGGCAAGTCCAGGCGATGGAAATATTCTCGGGCACAGTGGACAAATTTAGAGGCAATGCGACAGTGCTGCGGTAATTCCAGAGCGGAACGGTAGGGGCTTGTTTTTTTAACCGCAACAGACATCCGGCATCCCCCAAACCCCAAATCCACTAAATGGGCAACATTTGCTTGTTTTTCCCGGAGGACATCGTAGCCCACAATGCCTAACTGAGCCTGACCATACTCCACATAGACCGGCACATCTCCGTTGCGTAACAACAGTGCCTTTGCTTGTCCCGTTGGATCGGTAATTTGCAGCAAACGATTTCCGGGATCCAAAAATGCACTAAAGTCAAGACCAATGGATTGAAAGAGGGCAATACTTTCCTTAAGCAATGCACCCTTCGGTAACGCAACCGTAATCATGCCATCACTGAGATATTGTTTTTCTTAGAATAACGCAATGTGTATCTGGGGTCTCTGCGGGTAGTCAGGGCTGCAGCCCTCAAAATGGTTATAGGTTA
>JBEAPM010000053.1:0-3943 GCA_041164445.1 Cyanobacteriota bacterium | reverse complement strand
CGCTCCGCGCCGCACTCTTCCGCCTTAAGTTGATACCCAAACTCAAAACTCAAAACTCATAATTCAAAACTACCCATGTTCTCCCGTCCCCGCCGCATCGAACCCCAACCCGGCCAAGAATCCGTCTGGGATTATCCCCGTCCTCCTCGCCTAGAGCCCTGTACCCACAAGGTTGAGATTGTCTTTAATGGCATGACGATCGCTGAGAGTACCCGATCGATGCGGGTCTTAGAAACCAGCCATCCCCCCACCTATTACATTCCCCCAGAGGACATCGCCCAAGAGTATTTGGAGGCCAATCCTCGCCAGAGTTTTTGTGAATGGAAAGGACGAGCTAGCTATTACAACCTCGTGGTTCCCAATGCTGAAGGACTGATTCGTCGAGTGGATCAAGTGGCCTGGAGCTATGCCAATCCAACGGAACCCTTTTGGGCCATTCGCGATTATCTCTCTTTCTATGCCGAGCCGATGGATGCCTGTTTTGTTGATGGAGAGCAAGTTCAACCCCAGCCCGGCAATTTCTATGGTGGTTGGGTCACCTCTAAGGTTGTTGGCCCCTTTAAGGGGGGGCCGGGCAGTTGGGGATGGTGAGGCGATCGTTCCCGACTTGTTCCAGAGCCATTCCAGAGTTCTTCCATGTTGATTGAACCAGCTTTCCACTGAAACGCAAAAAGTGAATGGAAGAGTGCGGCGCTCTGCACTCTTGCGCCTTAAATTAATCGCCCTTTAGCCAAAGCTTAAACAAATCTAAACCAGAGGATTACCTGAGATTTTAGTATTCTGGGTTACACTCTCCACAATGGCTGATTTTACCCTGAGATGTTTTCATGTTGACAATTCCTAGTGCCCACCCTCCTGCCGCATCTGATCTTCGGCAGCGTCTAGAGGTGGCTTATCAAGATCATGCCCTTCAATCCTATTCAGCCGGGCAAATGATTCCTCTGCGGGATCAGGAAATTTTCGTGGTTTCCCGGGGAGTCGTGATCTTGAACACGATTTACCCCACAGGAGAGGAAGGGCTACTCGGCTTGGCGGGGCCGGGGACTCCCTTTGGCTTTCCCCTCAGCAGGGTTGATCCCTATCACGCCCTAGCCCTTTCTGCGGTGGATCTGATGGTGCTACCGATGGCAGAAGTTGAACGATCGCCCGCTCTAGGGCAAGATTTATGCCGGGGGTTAAGCCATCGCCTGCAGCAATCTGAAATGATGCTCGCCCTGATGGGACAGCGTCGGGTAGAAGATCGGCTCCGTCAGTTTTTGTTACTACTCAAAGAAGATTTTTCCCAACCCGTAGAGGGAGGGCATCGCTTGACCATTCGGTTGACCCACCAACATCTCGCCAGTGCATTGGGCACCACTCGGGTGACCATTACCCGCATGATGGGCCACTTGCGGCAAGAAGGTTGGCTTCAGGTTGATCCGTCTCGTCATGTGATCTTGAGGCATCAAGCCACCCCTGATTGTGCCAAGAGAACCTAAAAAAGCCATCAGCCTGAGCAATGTAACAGACTTGTAACGGATCCTTTCTCTAAGGTAACGCTGCGTGAGACACTACAAAACGGTTCAGCGGAAAGTTAAACGCTGTCAAGTTGTCTAGTTATGCAATTGCCCCCTAGGGGATCTAATGACCGAATCTTCATTTGATCTGAATGCCTATTTAGCCGAGCGCAAGGAAAAAGTTGAAATTGCGTTGGATGCATCTTTACCCATTGCACCACCCGAAACCATCTACAATTCCATGCGCTATTCTCTCCTCGCAGGGGGAAAGCGACTCCGCCCCATCCTCTGTTTAGCGACCTGTGAACTGACCGGGGGGACGATCGAAATGGCCATGCCGACGGCCTGTGCCTTGGAAATGGTTCATACCATGTCTCTCATCCATGACGATCTACCGGCCATGGATAACGACGACTATCGGCGAGGCAAGCTGACGAACCATAAAGTTTACGGTGAAGATATTGCAATCTTAGCGGGGGATGGTCTCCTCGCCTATGCCTTTGAACACCTAGCGCTCTACACCAAAGGGGTTCCTGCGGATCGGTTATTAGAAATTGTCATCTTACTGGGGCGAGCTGTTGGGGCAGAAGGCTTAGTGGGCGGGCAAGTGGTGGATCTGGAATCGGAAGGAAAGCCCGGGATCACTGTCGAGATGCTCGACTTTATTCATACCCGCAAAACCGCCGCCTTGCTGGAAGTTTCCGTGGTCTCTGGTGCGATTTTGACGGGAGTCGATCAGCCTAGCCGCGATCGGTTAACCCGTTACGCCCAGCGCATTGGTCTTGCCTTCCAAATTGTGGATGATATTTTAGATGTGACGGCCACTACGGAAGAACTAGGGAAAAGTGCCGGTAAAGACTTGAAAGCGCAAAAAGCGACCTATCCCAGTATTTGGGGCATTGAAGAATCTCGAAAGCGGGCCCAAGCCCTGATTGATGAAGCTAAAGCAGAATTAGAACCCTGGGGAGACAAAGCCAGTCCCTTAACCACTCTGGCGGATTTCATTACGGCGAGAACGCATTAAAATCCCCTTTCTGGCTTGTCTCCGGGATACTCCGGCGGCTTTACTGCCGCCCCCCCGACTCCATCGGGCTACCAATTTAAGGGAAGAGTGCGGCGCACTCTTCCCTTAAATTTTTTCACTTTCAGTGGAAAGCCGTCGAGAGAATTGGAGAGAGGAGGTCAAGCCTCCAATGGGGCCATGGTTAACCCTTCTGCTTTTAGTTGTTCGTGATAGAGTTCGGCCTGCTCTTGAGGCCCCACCCAAACGATCGCTAAGCCTTCGTAATGTACTTGATTGGTCAATTCCCAGGCTAACTGTTCCGTCATCTGGGGAATGTACTTCATTAAGCACCGGGCCACATGTTCAAAGGTGTTGAAGTCATCATTGAGCACAATGACTTTGTAATTCGGATATTTTGTCGTAACGCTAGCGGTTACGCGACTGGGGGCTTCTAGGGTACCGGTGGCCATAGAATGTCTCCTCTCTCACAACTAGATTAGGGCTTAATGCGGTCGATGATCCTAGGACTTGGCGGCTACGCCCTAGAAGCGCTCCATATAACTTAAATTGAAGTCAATAATCTTATCAATCAAGTCTTGCTGTTTGATTTGATGGGAGAGCACTTTATCAATCTGATCCAACAGGCGATTGGTTTGATCTTGTTGGTGAAGCTGATCTAATTGGAGATTGCGTTGCACAATCAAAATTTGTTCGAGCTGTTGTTGGAGCAAACTCAAGTTTTGAACAAAATCATGATGTTGTTCATCTGAGCGAATTTGATCCTCTTGCAGTTGTCGTTGCACCGAAAGGATACCTTTCAGCGTATTCACCAGCAGAGTTTGGGACAGGGGAGAATCGGTATTCATAAGGCAAATGTAGAGAAGCCTGATTAAGACAGGTATCCAGACAAACCATAGCTAAAAGCGATCGAAAAGTGGTTAGCTTCTCCATCTGTTTTACCTGGCCTTGTCCAGCAGAGCAGCCATGAGTAGTAGTATCCCTACCCAATCGTTGCTCCAATTGTGGACTTTCCACTGAAAGCGAAAAAGTTGAATGGAAGAGTGTAGAGCAAAGCGCCGCGCTCTTCCACCTTAAATTGGTCGCCCAATTTTGCAATCATACTACACAGACCCTCTGATCTACAGCAGTCCTAAATCAGTTGTCATGACTAGACTGCTGAAACTGTTATGTGGTGTGCGCCCGAAGGGCGTAACAGTCTAGGACTGCTGTAGCGGTTTTGAGGTTTGTTACCCCGGTTTCTGGGGACTCTCATCAAGGGATTGGATTTCGTTCTAGGAGAAACCGGGGATGTGCGATTCGTTCCGTTCAGCGTGAATCACGGTAACCAGACCGTAAATAACCGCTGGAGCCAAGTCTCCTAAGACTAGCTTAACTGTCCGAAGGATGAGGGTGAAAGCCCCTCCATCTAAACTCAAGATTGACT
>JBEAPM010000052.1:0-2988 GCA_041164445.1 Cyanobacteriota bacterium | reverse complement strand
CTTTACGACGCTAAGCTCGCTCAAGAAATGGCAGATCTGCTTTTGGCTGAAGGAATTTACGTGATCGGGTTCTTCTATCCTGTTGTCCCTAAGGGCAAAGCCAGGATTCGCGTACAACTCTCAGCGGCCCACACTCAGGAACATTTAGATCGGGCAATTCACGCCTTTATTAAGGTCAAAAAAACTATCGATTCTAGTGGGTCAAATTGACTTTTAACCCACTAATGGTAGGTAATTGCAAAAATTTTACTAGATTTGATTTTGTTAATAAATTTTAACAACTTACTTTTGCTTGAATAACACTTAAAAATTAAACTTTTTAGAATATGAAACATCTCAACCGTATTTTAGTTGCTGCCTGCGTTTTCTTCGCCTTTGGTGTGGCAAATGCACAAGACGCAAATAATCCTTGGGCAGTAGAAATTGGCATCAATGCCGTTGATGTTTACTCTGTTGGAACTGTAGATGCAGGACGCCTTCCTGTAATGATTGGTGAGACAGAAGTGAAAGGTGATTTATTTGACGAATTTTTTAACGTCACTGATCACTACAACATTGTTCCCGCTGTAACTCGTGTAGCGGCTGGACGTTATTTAGGAGATGGTTTCACATTTAATGTTGCGGGTACCTTCAACAAGATTACGAAACTTGGTGATGCACGCACTGAAGACTTAGTATACTATGCTGCAGATGGTGGTTTGAACTACTCAATGCGCGACCAAATCGGTGGCCCTTGGTTGGATCCATCATTAGGTGTTGGTGGGGGTTATACCTGGGTTGATGAAGTAGGATTTGGAACGCTTAACGCCACGGCAAGTCTTCGTTTTTGGGTTGCTGAAAACCTAGCAATTAACTTCCAAAGTACGTTTAAGCACGCTATGGAAGATTTCGGAATTACACATTTCCAACATTCAGTTGGTGCGTCATTTAAATTCGGTGGAAAAGACACTGACGGTGATGGTCTTTACGACAACGAAGATGCTTGTCCAGAAGTTGCCGGTCTTCCTCAATTCAACGGATGTCCTGATTCTGACGGTGACGGTGTAGAAGATCGTAACGATGCTTGTGTTGATGTAGCTGGTTTAGCTCAATTCAACGGATGTCCTGACACTGATGGTGATGGTATCGCTGATCCACAAGATGCATGTCCTACTGAAGCTGGTGTAGCTGCACTTAACGGTTGTCCTGATGCGGATGGTGATGGAATCACTGATGCAGACGACTCTTGTCCAAATGAAGCTGGTCCTAGCTCTAATGGAGGATGTCCTTTCTACGATGCTGACGGAGATGGTGTAGAAGACAAAAACGACCAATGTCCAGATATCGCTGGTACAGTTGCAAACAACGGATGTCCAGAGGTAACGATTGAAATCATAAACCAATTGAATGAATACTCTAAGACTATTCTTTTCGATACTGGTAAAACAACCATTCGCACAGAATCAAATTCAGTGATCCAAGACATGGCTGATGTTATGGCTGCTTATCCAAACGCAATGTTTGAGGTAGAAGGGCACACAGACAGTGTTGGTAGTGCTAAAAACAACCAAAAGCTTTCTGAAGCTCGTGCTCAATCAGTTCACGATGCTTTAGTTGGTCTAGGAATCGATGATGCTCGTATCTCTTACATTGGATACGGAGAAGATCGCCCAGTTGCCAGCAACAATACTGCTGCCGGAAGACAAGAAAATCGTCGTGTAGAAGTTTCTTTGAAGAAATAATTCATCACAGATAAATATTGAAAAAACGCCTCCCTTGTGGAGGCGTTTTTTTATTTTAGGATATGGAAACCTTCCTTTCAGAAACAATCCGTGAACTCAGTCAAGGAGCCTCCCCGCTTTCGGATTATACCCTAATCCTGCCCAGCAAACGCGCAGGAGGGTTTCTGAATCAGGTCCTGATTGAGCAGACCAATAATGTCTATTTTGCCCCAACTGTTTTAAGTATTGAGGACTTTATCAGTCAAGTTTCGGGGATTGAAATTATGAACCCCACCCAGGTATTGCTCGAGGGGTACAAAGTCTATAACGCCCTCACGCCTACTCCATTTAATGACTATCTGCTCTGGGCAGAACCCTTACTCAATGATTTTAATGAACTGGATCGAAACCTTGTTTCCCCCGAAGCGTTTTTTGGTTATCTAAGCCAAATTAAAGCCTTCGAGCGCTGGGAACTCAAAGAGGCTACGCCCTTGATCAAAGACTATCTGAAATTTTGGGAGGGATTAATGCCTTTTTATAACGCCTTTACCCAGCATCTTCTGAGTCAAGGCGCGGCATATCAGGGTCTGGTCTATCGTCAGGCCGCAGAAGACTTAAGCCATTACTTAAACGCCATAGACGATAAGCCCCACGCTTTTATCGGATTTAATGCCCTTAATCCTGCAGAGGAACTTCTGTTTCAAGAGATGCTTGCTCAAGGCAATAGCCGTGTATTTTGGGATTTAGATGAGTTTTTTGCCAATGACCCGCAGCACAGTGTCTCTCAGTTTATCCGTGAGTATTTTGATCGCTGGCCCTATTATAAAACCCAGCAAAGTTTGGCTAAAGCCTCTGCGGCAAAAGATAAGCCTGGCCATAATATTTTGTCCTCAATTACCACAGACCATTATCGACAAGCCAAAACGCTACATTTAGTAGAAAGCGATAGTGATCAAGGGCAAATCCAAGCATTGTCTGCGTTATTAAACGATATCTCCCCGGATAAAGTCAGCAAAACGGCTATAGTGCTGGCCGATGAATCTTTACTTGTTCCTGTGCTTTACGCCATTCCTGAGGCGATAAACCATATCAATATTACCATGGGATATCCGCTAAAGGCCTATCCCGGAGTTTGGTTTATTGAAGCGCTCTTGCAATGGCACAAATCTTCTAATAAACGGATCCACCATAATCATCTGCATAAAATTTTAACCCATCCATTTGGGCAGTTATTGCTCCCCTCATGGCAGAACATTAGCCGATGGATTCAAAAGAATCACCAGCTTTT
>JBEAPM010000051.1:0-5075 GCA_041164445.1 Cyanobacteriota bacterium | reverse complement strand
CCCGCAACGCCTCAATGTTGCCCCGATCGCTCAAAAAACCATAGTTAATCGAACCAATACCACCGCTACCTCCCGCCACGAACCCCGCGATCGTAGCAGTGCGATAGGTAGAGGGAACCATTCGTAACTCCCAGCCCTGCTCACGGGTCACCTTATCGATCGCCGCTAACTTGGCACCAGGCTCAACCTTTACTCTTCCCGGCTCCACCGCTAACACCTGGGTCATCAGGCTCAAATCCAAAATCACGCCCCCCTCCAGGGGAATACATTGCCCATAGTTGCCCGTTCCCGCCCCCCGCACCGTGAGGGGCATCCGATGCTGGACACAGGCCGCCGCCACCTGTAGAATATCCGCCTCTGTGCGAGGACGAAGGACAATCTCCCCGTAGCGATCCACCAGTTGGTTCTGGAGAATGGGACTGAAATGATAATAGTCTTGGGACAGCTTAGCCACCTGGCTGGGATCATCAATAATCTCTAAGGCGTTTTCTGAGGAATGGAGGGTGTTCAGGAAGTCAGCGAGGGAAGACATGGTGAGATGGGTAAAGATTGAAAGTGGAGAATCGTCTTGGAACACTTTTATTTTGCCGCCGTTTGAAAATTTAGAGGCAGAGTAAAATAAATACAATGGGCTAGTCCAACCTGAGTACGGACCCTTCAAAACGCAAATTCAAAGCGAAATATCTAAGCTATGTATACTCCAGCGATCGATCCGTCTAACCTGCCCACCATGTACGATCTCCCCAGTGAGGAAGTAGGAGAACCGGGTTTGCCTGACGAATTTCATCGCCTCCAAGCAGAATTGATGGAGAAAACCTATCAACCTCAAAAAATTTCCCGCGATCGGTGTTTGATTGCCAGCGACCTCAATCTTTATTACGATCCCGAAAATACTCGGTTTTATAAAAGACCGGACTGGTTTCTGGCCCTGAATGTCGCCCAGGGGCCCCGTCAAGAGGATCTGCGCTGGAGCTATGTCACTTGGCATGAACCTCCGCTCTATCTTGTGGTGGAATTTCTCTCGCCCGGCACCGAGGCGGAAGACCTTGGCCAAACTGTGCGAGATGCGGACAAGCCTCCGGTGAAGTGGGATGTGTACGAGCGGTTTCTCCAGATTCCCTACTATGCCGTCTACGATCGCTATAGCAACCATTTTCGTCTCTTTCGGCTGCAGAACAATCGATACCAAGCGGTGATCTTATTAACCCCTCGCTTTTGGTTTCCCGAACTCGATTTAGGGTTAGGGGTTTGGGATGGGGTGTATGAACGATGGTCTGGACTATGGCTCCGCTGGTACGATCGAAAGGGCTGGATTCCTACCCCAGAGGAGCGGGTTGAGGCAGCAAACCAACGGGCTGAGGTAGAACGACAACGGGCTGAGGCAGCCAATCAACAGGCTGAGATCGAACGGCAGGAAAAGGAGCGCTTAGTCGCTTACCTACGTTCCTTAGGACTCGATCCCGATCGCTTGCCCCCCAGCCCATAAGGGTTTTCAAAAGCGAAACAACTTAAGAGCAGAATTTGGGGCTCCAGGCCACACTCTTCCCCCTTAAGCTTGGCAGCCCTTCCCAAAAGACTGAAAAATGTTATAGTACTGACGTATTTAATTATCTTAAATTCAAAGTTTTGCACCGATTAGGGTAAATTGCAGATAAACTTTGACAGATTCAAATCAATACTCAAGTGGAGCTTGCCATGCGACAGATTAATTTCGCCATTGGCTTTGTGATCACATTTGCCCTGGTGTTATTTAGTTTAGAAAACCCTGGATTGGTCACCATTCGCGTTGTTCCTGCAACCCTAGAGTTGCAGCTTCCCCTCTGTGTCGCCCTTATTGCTGCAATGGGTACTGGCGCTGTTTTAGCTTGGATTTTAAGTGTTTGGGGCGGTCTACAGTCCCGAATTGCCCAAGGATCAGCCCAAAAGCGAATTCGGGAACAGGAGCGTACCATTGATTCCCTGCGGGAAAATCTCGGGCGCTACAAAGTCGATCTCGAAAAAAAGGAGCGCATTGAGCAGCTTCAAGAGGATTTACAAAAGTACAAAGCTGCTCTGGAAGATCAACCCCTGTTGCCTTCTTCGGAAAAAGCACCGTCCTAACCTGATTCATTATGGTTTCTCCGGCTCAACGAGCAATCGCAATTCTGATCGACCTTGCGGAACAGGGCGAAATCGATCCCTGGGATGTGCAGGTCGTTGAGGTGATCGATCGCTTTTTGGCGGAGATTCAATTCAATCCGGTTCTGCCTGAAGTCGGGTGGGAAACCACCCCCTACGAAGCGAATCTTTCCGAGTCGGGTCAGGCGTTTCTCTACGCCTCTATGTTAGTTTTGCTCAAGGCAGATACCTTGGCCCGCATAGAATTAGCCCGGCTCGAATCAGAAATTGAGGCGGAGGAAGATTTTCCGGAGGATCTTCCCGATAATGTCATTCCCTTACCTCGCAATTTAGAACGCCGCTTACGTCGTCGTGCGGTGGCTCATCCCCCGGTGCAACGCCCGGTCAGCTTAGGCGAATTGATTGAGCAACTGGAGTTGATGGCGGAGGTCTTGGAGGCCCCACCCCGCCGTCCAAAACCCCGCCGCCCTAAGCCCGCTACAGAAAAGCAAGCCACCCAAGCCATTAATCAACTCTCGCACCATGAAAACCCCGCAGCCTTAGCCAATCCCATTGGTGAATTTCTCGAACATCAATGGCTACGCCTCGCCGGGGGCAAAGAATGGCTGGATTTTGAGGATTTAGTTCAGGCCTGGCAACATCACCACAGCAGCGATCCAGAGCGGCGGATGGCGGCGGATCGGGTCGGAGTTTTTTGGGCGCTACTGCTCCTGTCCGCCCAATCTAAGGTGGAACTGGAACAGGTAGCCCTCTACCAACCTTTAAAGATTCGTCTCCTAGCTCAAACGGCGGAGGTCTTGGAAGTGATCCCTACTCCAGCCGTGAGTTAAATTCTACGCCTCGTCAGTAACGTCATAATATTTGTAAGATGGGCTGGAGTTCTGATTCCTGATTGATCCCAAAAACGAGAACATGAGGTTGCCCTTGATACTGAACACTCGCCACTGGTGCCTGACCCGATCGCTCTCTTCCCTAGTCACTTCAGCGATCGTCTTGAGCGTTGCGAACATTGCCCAAGCCTTGACCGTGCAGGTGAATCCGACCCAACCCCAACAAGGCGATACGATCGTAGTTTGGGTAGAAACGACGGATCCGGCCCCAACTTTACACTGGGGGCAAAAAACCTATCCCCTCTTTCCCTTGCAAGCTCAGCGCTTTCGAGCCCTCATTCCCACCACCCCCCTCGATCGTCCCGGTGGCTATACCCTCACGGTGCAGGGGGAAGGGCAGCAGAAACAATATTCCCTCTCTGTGCAGCAGCGATCGTTTCCCACCCAATATTTATCGATTCCCCTCACCGATGGTTCGGAGCTGGATCCCTACGAATTTGATCAAGTCGATGCCTTTAAGGCCCTACGATCGCCCCAAAAATTCTGGTCAGGCCCCTTCCTCCGGCCCACCACTGGCCCCGTTAGCTCCCTCTATGGCGTGCGGCGCTACTATGCCGGAGAATTTGCTGAAGACTATTACCATCGGGGCGTAGATTATGCTGCGGATACCGGAACCCCCGTAGTTGCTCCCGCCGCAGGTCGGGTTGCCCTCATTGGCCGGGCCGATCGGTTTGTCATCCACGGCAATACGGTGGGTTTAGATCATGGCCAGGGAGTACTCAGCATCTTTTTGCACCTCAGCCGCATTGATGTGCAGGAAGGGCAATTTGTCCAGGCCGGGCAAACCATTGGCCGGGTTGGCAGCACCGGCGCATCCACCGGCCCACATCTGCATTGGGGCTTATATGTAGACGGGCAGGCCGTTGATCCAGTCCCTTGGCGCTATGACGGTATTGAATAGCGGGGCAATGCTTGATCCTAGCTTTGGCCGGGCGGCTCAATCCGAGATTGATAGTAGACCCCATCCGCCTGGGTCACACGCTCAATAATGCCCTCCTTTAACAGGGTGTCTAAAATCCCCTGGGCGACGGACAGAGAAGTGCCCAGATGTTGGGCCACCTCCTCTGTCTGAACTTGGCCGCGATAAATTAACCAATTGGTTAATTGACGCTCTGCATCCGGTAGCATCAAAATATCCAGGAGGGTAGGTCGGGGAGTCTTGGCAAAGGCTGGACGCGCTTCAGGGCTAGCTTCAGGTAACGAGGGGAGATTTTCCAGGGTTTGTAAGTGTAGGGCAAGTCGCTCTAAAGCACGGCCAAAGTCATCGGTGCCATTGAGGCGAGGAAAAGTTTGATAGGGGAGCCCCAAGCGAATTTCTCCGGCAAAGGGCAAATACCCCGTGAAGGGCAGTTGATACAACGCTTCAATTTGATGTTGCAAAGATTCCGGATCAAAAATATCGGGAACCTGATTGAGGGCGATCGCAATTTGGGGGATTTGTAAGCGTTTGGCCACATCCGTGGTCACGGCCGTCCCTTGAAAATCCGATTGATCGGGACACAGCAACACTAAGAGGGTATCGAGCACCCCAAACATCATCAGGGTAAACTCGTTCATACCTGCGGGCAAATCAATTAAGCAATAGTCTGCATTTGAAGCTTGGCAAATGCTGCCTAACAGTTGGCTACAAGTTTCGAGGGTCCAATGTTGGGTGATCGGGGCTGGAAACGTAATGACTTCAATTTGGCCAGATCCCTCAGCATTCGGTGGAAAATTGGGCACCGGAAAAGTCTGATAGGCTTGAGGATCGATCGGGGCTTCAAAGGCGATTGCGGGAATGTTAACGTTTAAATAATTGGGTAGACACAACTCTCTGGGGGTTTGAACAGCCCCAGGATATTGCACCTCGATCGCGACAACCCGCCGACCTTGCTGTGCCAAAATCAAAGCCAGATAAGCCGTTAAGGTAGAAGTACCAGCACCATGACGAAAAGCGTGGATCCCAACGATCGGGTTCATCAGAAAAATGGGTAGAAACCCCGTCCTTTAGCGAAGCGGAGGACGGCTTTACATTGAACTAGGCAACAATCAAGCCGTTTGAACGGCGGATCAATTGCACCTTACTAG
>JBEAPM010000050.1:0-21389 GCA_041164445.1 Cyanobacteriota bacterium | reverse complement strand
ATGAATGGTTACGGCCGAGCGCGGATCAGCCTTGGATTAGGATAAACGCAACCATTACTTTATAATCATTCCCGGTTGTGTGACTGATTTTGGTGAAATATTGCGTGAACCGATCTAGATTTTCAATTGAATCGGCAACACTGAATCGGCAACACTGAATCAGCAACACTGAATCAGCAAGATTGAGGTTCAGGAGAATCAGGGTTTTCGTTTTGTCATCATTGTAAAAGCTTCACAACTATCTCTCAGTGTGCGTAATAGAGGATGTAAATATCTCTCGCCGTGACCATCGCTGTAGGCAACAACATCAATCTGGAATTTTACTAACGTAAAGCATCCAGAATGAAAACTTAAAGATTAGGAGCAAGACTACATGCAGAAAAGAAACCGGCTCAAATTTCCAGCTTCAGATACCCTGTCCCTCGAACAAGATCAAGCGTATTTTCTTCTGCTGGAGAATGAAGAAGAACGAAAGATCCGCTTTCATGATTACGACGAAATTTATCGAAGACCAGGGCTGTATGAGCAACTCTTTTACGATCGCTTAAAATGTAGTTCCCCTAAAAAAGTTGCTGAGATCCTGTCAGTCACTCTACAACAAAGTGACTCTAATCTCACTGAATTGAGGGTTTTGGACGTGGGGGCCGGGAATGGCATGATGGGGGAAGCCCTGAAGTCCCACGGCATTTCCCGCCTTGTGGGGGTGGATATTATTCCCGAAGCCTATGACTCCCTAGAACGGGATCGCCCAGGACTCTACGATGATTATTTTGTGATGGATTTGTGTAATCTCTCCGAAAGCGATCGGGAGGCGATTCAATCCTGGAACTTAGACTGTTTGACCACTGTTGCTGCCCTCGGGTTTGGGGATATTCCCGTTCAAGCCTTTGTAGAAGCTCTGCGTTTAGTGACCCCTAATTCCTGGGTTGCTTTTAATGTCAAAGAGACTTTTTTAGAGCACCGTGAAACCACCGGTTTTTCTAAATTAATGCGAGAATTAATTTTCTCTGAATATCTCAATCTTTACCATCTAGAACGGTATCGACATCGCCTCTCTATTGAGGGCAAACCCCTCTATTATTTTGCGATCGTTGGTCGTAAAAATGGTGACATTCCTGAAGAATTTATTGACAGCCTGGACTTAAGTTAAGGCGGGGCACGTTGTTAAAAAGGGGTAGGTTGCTTTGTCGTCTGCCCCTTTTTCCTACAGTGAACGCCTGTAGCGAAGTCCAGCGGAAAGTCCTATTCGATTTTGTTGTCCACTGAAAGTGAAAAAACTGAATGGGAGGGTGCGGCACTTGGCGCGGTACCCTTCTGCCTGAAGTGGAGACCGCAATCCTAAATGGGTTGTCTAGGCCTGACCCCTGATTGAGGACTGCGGTAGTCTTGGCTTTTTTGATTTTTGAGGGGCTGAGGGATCACAGCAGCTTTCAGTGCAGACCCTAGAACCCGCCTTAGGGGTTTTAAGGGGTCTGCAAGTTTTAACAAATGTTACATAGATGGCCATTGATCCCCGTAATTTGGTAATTGTCTCTATAGCCTTTTTCCGAGGAGAGGGGTATCCTGCTCATCTTCTTGCCCTAGAATAGGGCTATAATAAACGGCTCTCGCTGGGATTTCCCGTGAAAACGGGACAAAATCAAGTCGTGAACTGCAACGATGCAACCTTCACGGTCTGACATTTTGGGCTATCCTTGAGGCGAGATCATATAGATGGGAGAATAGGGCGACAGACATTGAGTTTTCCCGTCGGTACAGGGATTTTAATCCTGTAAGGTTTTTGGCTCCGGTGCAGCATTGCTAGCTCCCACCCCAGAAGCTTAATTTCAAAACGTTAGTGGCCGGATTAAGGCGGTTGCAAAGGTTTCGGCACCTGCTGAAGCAAATTCTTCTGTCTTAAGTCTGGCTCTTGCATTGACCCTGATTTTAAGATGATTTAGTGATGAGTACAGACGTAAAGTTTGATCAACCCCCCTTATCTGGCAGTGAGAGTTCCAGTGCGGTTTCTCCTACACCAGAAGCTGGCACTGTCACTCACCTCGGTAATGCAGAAGGCAGTGCTGAGCCGGACAACGATTGGCAGCAAGTATTTGCTCAGTTCTCGAAGTACATTTCCTTAGATGTTATTTCCAGTGTCTTTGAGCAGTACAAGCAGGTAATTATCGTAATTCTCCTCTTCCTAGGTGCGATCGTTACGGTGAAAGTAACCCTCGCGGTTCTGGATGTAGTTCATGAAATCCCGCTGCTGGCTCCTTTCTTGGAGTTAGTGGGCTTAGGCTATAGCGTGTGGTTTACCTATCGTTATCTGTGGGAAGCCGAAAAGCGAGGCGAGTTAGTTCAGGAGTTTAACAAAATCAAGAACCAAGTCCTGGGATCTGAGTAGCGCTTTGGCGCTCAAGTTCAAAAAAGAACGGGGCAGCTAGTCTGTCCCGTTCTTTTTTGCTGCGTTCTCGATCGCCTCAGTCTAGGAACGGTGGAGGAACTGTCTTAGAACCAGAGGCATTCTTAGTCTGGCCACTGAAAGCGAAAAAATTTAAGGGAAGAGTGTCCCGCACTCTTTCGTCTTAAGTTTGTTTTAAGTTGGTAGCCATTCTTAAAGCAAACTATAGAAAAGCAGAGGGATCTGAAATTCCACCCTACTATAGGCTAAATCAATATCCCCCTTGGGGTGAGATGATCCATCCCTATCACTCCTCCCGCCATGCCTACTCCTATTGTTGCCCTGCAAAAACCTAAGGACATCTCCCTCGATCGCATTGAAGCTGAATTGCAAAGTATTTGGCACAGCCAACAAATTGGCGGTAAGTCCCTTGCCAGCCGAGCAGCGACCTTCAGTATTGTCGTGTATGAGCCGGAGGAATTTCAGCAACTTTTAGCCGCCTTAGGTTTTTATGATGGCCCCATTGACGGGATTCATGGCCCCGCCACCAAGCAAGCCATTCGAGAAGCCCAAAAAGCCTATGATCTCCGCATTACCGCTCGGGTTGATCCCGCCACCTTAGCCCGCTTACGGGAAGAAATTCAAAAGGCTCCCAACGATCGTTTAGTCATTCAGAATCCCAACCTGCGCGGCTTTAGCATTAGTGATGCCATTGCCGCCCAAAACCCTTGCCGCATTATTACCCTCTGCCCCTCCATCGATCCAGAGGAGTCTGTCTCTAGCCAAGTTTCTGCCTATTGTCCCGTTACCAAAGGTCATGACAGCGAGTTGATGTGTTGTGAATACATTACGCTGCGGGGGCCCAAATCAGAGTTGCAACATCAGGGGGAACTGGTGCGATCGTTAATGATTAATGATCTGCCCCAGTTTGTCTGGTGGAAAGCGACCCCCAACCCGGAGGAACTGCTCTTTCAAGAGCTGTCTAGCCACTGTACCTGCATGATCTTTGATTCCTGTTACTTTAGCGATCCCCAAAGCGAATTTGTGCGGATGCATGAACTGATTGAACAGGAAACCTACGTCGCAGATCTCAACTGGCACCGCTTAGCAGCATGGCAAGAGTTAACGGCTGCCGCCTTTGATCCCCCCGATCGCCGGGACTCTTTAGTGGATCTCGATCAGATTACGATCGACTATGAAAAAGGAAATCCTGCTCAAGCCCTGCTCTTTTTAGGCTGGCTGGCCAGTCGTCTCAACTGGAAGCCCGTGACACAAAGCCGCGAACGGGGAGACTATGACATCATGCGCTTTGAGTTTACAGGGATCAACGATCGCAAAATTGAAGCAGAATTGGCCGGGGTACCCACCGCAGACTGGGGCGAAATTCCCGGTGACCTCATTGGTTTACGGTTAATGTCCACCAATGCCAATGCCAACTGTTGCACCATTCTTTGCTCAGAAACCACAGGATGTATGCGTATGGAAGCTGGGGGCAGTGCCCAGTCCTGTCGGACGGAACAGGTGGCCCCACCTTCCGATGAACGGGCGGAACTGCTCCTGTCTCAACAATTGCAAAGCTGGGGACGGGATATGCTCTATGAAGAAAGCCTCAGCATTGTGGTGGCCATGTTGAGCAAAGGCTAAACGTTGCGAGGTGCCCTACAGTTTGTTGAGAATTTGTTCCTTAGCCCACAGGGCCGTTGCGGGCGCCAAAAAGATACCGTTGCGGTAATGTCCGGTCGCCCAGAGCAAATTCTCTAGCCGCTGAGACCATTGCAACACTGGGGCTGCTTGGTTCAGCGGTCGCGGCCGCAAGCCCCACCACTGCTGCTGAACCGTCGCCTCCCCTAAGGGTGGGCAAATCTCGATCGCCTCTTGCCACAGTTCCCTAGCGATCGTTTCTGAGGGCAGGGGATCCTCGGACTCCCCCTCACCGGAAAACTCCACCGTTGCCCCGACCCAATATTGCGGGGTGGGTCCCAACGGGACAAAGTGAAGATCCCGTACCGTCAGCACTGGATGCAGCCCCCTCTCGATCGTGGCCCCGGCCCAAAGGCTTTCCGGCAAGAGTACCTGCCAGGCTTGTCCTAACACAGGTTGGAATTCTGGCTCTGGAGCAGCTTCCCCGGCAGCGATCGAACCGGCGATGGCGTTATTGCCCACCCCTGCCGTGAGAATGACATAATCCGTCTCCAAGGCTTGGTTGTCCAGCACCACCGTCGTCACCCGCTCCTGGTCTGATCTTTTGCGGTGAATTAAGCCTTGAACTGGCGTATTGAAGCAAAACCGGACACTCCGAAGTTGCGCCACTTGCACCAATCTTTGTATCAGTTTGCGGGGATGCACTTGGCGATCCTGGGGGGAGTATATCGCCCCGTGCAGAGTGCTGTAGTTAAGGGCGGGAAACGCGGCTTGAACCTGGGGCAACCCCCACAACTCCAAGGCATAGCCCTGATGCTGCCGTTTGGTTTGTAACCATTCCCAGCCCTGCCAAGACTCTTCAACCCCAGCCAGTTTAATAATCCCCTGACGGTTGTAGGGAATGGGCTCTCCCCCCTCAGCTTCGAGTTCGGCAATTAAATCGTCATAGCGTTTCAGGCTCTCCTGCCGCAAGCGCCAATTGCGGCCCTTCGTTTTATGGCTAATCACCCCCATACAAATGCCCAGAGCCGCCCCGCTTGCCCCTTCTCCAGGACGCGATCGACCTTCCACCACGGTAATCTCAACCTCCGGGAGGGCAGAGAGTTCATAGGCCAAACAGGCCCCGACAATGCCACAACCAATAATGGTAATTTTGAGGGTATTGCTCATCTTTAATCTTTATCTTGACTACCACCTTCAGGCGGAAGAGTGCGGCGCACTCTTCCCTTAAATTTTTCCGCTTACGGTTGTAATTTTAGTTGCAGTTCATCCAAGTTCCAGAAGGGCCCTTCCAAGTCAGAAAATTGGATTTCTTGAAACTTATTGCGCACCGCAACCATCGTCATTTGATTAATAAGCTGAATAAAAGGAACCTGTTCCTGAGCCAGCTTTTGAGCTTCGCCATAAATGGCTTTGCGCTTGGTTTCGTCTAACTCCCGCGCCCCTTCAATATATAACTGACCAATCTGTTTTTCCCAATCACTCACCGTCCACCCCTGCAAATCTGGCTTAGATTGATTAAAGGTGTGGAGACCGCCGTCCGGTTGCCAAATATTGGCCCCGCCACTGGGTTCAACTCCGCCGGTAAAACCGAGGAGATGGGCTTCCCAATCTAAGCTTTGATCCAGTTTATCCACTAAGAGATTGAAGGCGATCGCACTGACATTCACTTTCATGCCAATCCGTTCAAGATCCTGTTTAATCCGTGCAACGGTATTTTCACGAATTAAGTTGCCTGAGTTCGTGATCAGGCTAAACTCAACGGGATTTTGATCCCAGTCTAGGAGTTGCCCTTGAGGGGTGTAGGTAAAACCTGCTTCTAAGAGTAATTGTTTGGCTTTTTCTGGATCATAACTATAGGTGGGCAGTCCTTCTTCCGGGGATAAATAGTAGGGACTTTGGACGCTAATATGGGAATAAATGGGAACGGCTAAGCCCCGATAAACCGTATCAATCAACCCCTGACGATCGATGGCATAGGCGACGGCCTGGCGAAAGGCTAAGGTTCTAAACCAACGAGATTTGATGGGATCGACCAAGGGCTTACCATTGCGTTTGGCTTGATTGAGATTAAAGGCAATGAAGTTGGTTCCGGGGGCGGGCCCGCCGGTATAGATGGTGAAATTACCAATTTTTTCTTGCTTTTTTAAGAGGGCAAAATCTTCGGGGCGGAGGCTAAAGGAATCGAGTTCCCCGGAACGAAATTTAAGTAAACCGGTATTTTGGTTTTCGACAATTCTCCAGCGATAACGATCGAGGTAGGGCAGGGAATTACCTTGATCGTCTTTTTTCCAGTAGTAAGGATTTTTCTTAAACACTACCTGTTGACTCGTACTATAACTTTCTAAAACAAAGGGCCCGTTACAGACAATTTCCTTGGGATCGGTGTTATTGCCCCACATGGAAATAAATTTAGGATTACCTTCTGAATCTAATGTACGTACTGCTTCCGCTAATTTATGTTTGGGTAAAATCGGTAAGCCAAGATTGCGTAAAAGCGGAGCAAAGGGTTCAGGAACTTGTACTTGAATGCGACGATCGTCTAGGGCGGTAATAGTGGGTAAAACCCGATCGTCTCCTACTCGTAAAATATCTCGACTATCGGTGGGAATCGCTTCATTAAAGTAGATTTCATTAAAGGTAAAAACGACATCCTCCGCCGTTAAAGGAGCCCCATCAGACCATCGTAATCCCTCCCGTAGGGTAAAGGTAATGGTTCGCTGATCGTCAGAAATTTCCCAGGATTCTGCCGCTGCTGGAATCACTTCACTGGTAATGCCGTGGGTCGCAATCAGCCCTTCATAAGTCCAGCTAAAAATATTGGGAGATTCTTGATTTAAAGCATAGTTAAAGGTCTTGGGATCACTGAGAACTCCCACCAGCACCTGATTACTTTGACTGGCTCGACCCAGCGCAACAGGGGTGCAACCGCTACTGGCTATCCCCAGAATCAGGGCCAATATTCCCCCCAGCAGCCTGCGGTGTGGCGAAATCAGAGGAGAAGCAGAGCGATCGAGGGGGGAAAAGGGAGGTAAAACAGGCATGGAGCACACCAGAAAAACTTAAGTAATGTGTCAGAAAATACAGATAATCAAGGGATCTTACTACAATAGTTTAATGTAGGACTTCAATCATAAAGTGGTGCGGTACTCCTACCCCTAACGTAAGTACCCTGTTGGACGTGAGAGGAAGAAGACTATGTTAATGATGGTTACGGATACCCAAATTCTATCGCCACAGCAAGTCTGTGGGGGCTGCTTGTTGGCCAATTTAGAGGGGGAACCTCGCTGGAAATCCGGTAAGCTCGACTGCGGCAAACCCTTACAGGACGACAAGGACTCATCAACGGATCATTGTCTCGATCGCTATGAGTGTGCCATGGGTTTTCATTTAGCCTTAATTTCTTAGTCTTAATTTCTTAGTCTTAATTGGCTTTCCACTGAAAGCGAAAAATTTTAATGGCAGAGTGCGGTCTGCCGCCTTAAGTGGATAGCCGCAATTTCCTAAGCGGTGGACTTTGCTTTCCAGTCTGCATAGGCGGCATACACCCCTTTGACGTTGTACCAGTTTAAGAAAATACGGGCAATTTCTAGGGCCAATTGCGATCGTTGACGATCGATAAGCCACTGTAATAGGGGTGCTAAAGTTTTCTCATTTAACCGTCCGCCTAAGGATAAAATGCCCCAGAGGATGCGATGAAAGAGGGTCATTTGAATCATTAACCGGACTTTCCAGGTGGGATGTTTTTGATAGAATAAGACCCCCATCCGTCCCCGTTGTTCTTCTTGATCAATCAGACGGGGAATTTGGGCAAGGGAAAAGGGAGGATGCCAATGGTAACCTACCGCTTTGGGGCATTTAATGAGGGTTAAGCCTTCCTGTTGTAAACGCACCCCCAATTCTAAATCTTCCCAGCCATAGAGTTGGAACTGCGTGTCAAACAACCCGACTTTTTCTAGCCAAGTGCGGGCAATCGCCACATTGCCTGTGGCAAAATAGGCCGCTGAAAAGTCCGTGACTTTATACGGTTCCTGGGTGGGATGGTCAAAATTACAGGTATTAATGACGGCACCATAGGTGAAAAAACGCTGATGGGCATGGCGATCGTAGGCACTTTGCAGGGTCGTGGCATGGGTCTGCAAAAAGGTTTCCGTTACCACCAAATCACTATCAATAAAAACGATCGTGTCCCCTTGGCCCCTCTGCACCCCCAAATTTCGCGCAGCGGCGGGGCCGAGGTGAGCTTGCTGGGTTAACCGCACATGGGGATAGTGGGGATTGTCGGTCAACCAGTCCACCGTACCATCCGTAGATCCATCATCCACCACCACGACTTCATAGCCCTCTAACGGCTCTGCCGGGGCAAATTGCTGAAGTTCCAGCGCATTTAAACACTTTTCTAAAATAGGTTTGCGGTTATAGGTCGGAATAACAACGCTAATAAACATCGGCTTAAGACAAGAAAAGAGGGTAGTTGGGCAGATCGGTCTTGTGACCTGAGCGGAAAAAGGACTCCAGTGGGTTTAGCTTCCCCTGGTCTGGATGAGTCTGGATGAGGTCTGGATTGTTGCCCAGAGCTTCCCATTCTAGGGCTTGGCATTAGGGCGCGTCATCAATTCAGCCTAGAACCCTAGGGAATCCCGCAATCTTGAAGGTCGTTCTGTTATGATCACAACGATCGCAGCTACTTAAACTTTTGTCATGACCGAACCTCCTGCCATTAACTGCGCGGAAGCCTGCACCAATGGTTGCATTCAACCCGATAATTGCCCCAATCGGGCTTACCAAACCCAAGCCTCAGATTTTATTGAAAAAACCTCTCTGGATGAGATGCTGGCCATGGCGGAAGCTGCGGTACAACGGCGCAAGCTAGAACGCCTCAGTCAGCAGGAACCGCCCCAGTGGGTCATTCCAGACGATATTTAGGATTTAGGCTTTTAGGATTCCGTCCAGCAAATGCGACTCTACTTAGACTATAGTGCGACGACTCCTCCTCGCACTGAAGCGATCGATCGTCTTCAGTGGGTGTTGAGCCATGCGTGGGCCAATCCCTCCAGTATTCATTGGTGGGGAGAGCAGGCGGCTGGGGTACTTGAGGAAGCACGCTGTCAGGTGGCACAACTGATTGGAGCCGATCCCACCACGATCGTTTTCACCAGTGGCGGTACGGAGTCCGATAATTTAGCACTGCTGGGGGTGACTCAGCGCTATGCCACTCCGCAGCATCTGATTATCTCCAGTGTGGAGCATTCTGCCGTCGAAATGTCAGCTCGATCCCTCGAACAACAAGGCTGGCAAGTGACCCGCTTAGGGGTGGATACTCAAGGCTTAGTTTCCGTGGAGGCTTTAGAGGCGGCGATGCAAGCCAACACGGTCTTGGTTTCTATTATCTACGGGCAAAACGAGGTGGGTACCCTGCAACCCATCCCCGCCCTAGCGGCGGTGGCCCATGCCCAGGGTGTGGTTTTTCATACCGATGCGGTACAACTGGCGGGACGAGTACCCCTGGATGTGGACGCTTTAGGAGTGGATTTACTCTCCCTCTCTAGTCATAAACTCTACGGGCCCCAAGGGGCAGGAGCCCTCTACTGTCGTCCGGGGGTAGGGCTGGAACCTGTTCAACGGGGGGGTGGCCAAGAGGCGGGATTGCGATCGGGAACCCAAGGAGTGGCCACGATCGCAGCTTTTGGCATAGCGGCAGCCCTGGCAGATCAGGAATTAGGTCAAGAACAACCCCGGTTACAAGGACTACGGGATCGCTTGTGGAGTCAACTCCAGATGGTTCCGGCTGTAGTCTGGACAGGGGCCAGAGAAGAGCGCCTGCCCCATCATCTCAGTTTTTGTATTGACCATCCTCAAGGCATACCTATTAACGGAAAAACGATCGTCCGTCAACTGAACCTCGCCAGTATCGGCATTAGTTCCGGCTCCGCCTGTAGTAGTGGGCAGACCCAACCCAGTCGCATTCTCAAAGCCATGGGCTACAGCGATCGGTTAGCCTTAAGTAGCTTGCGCATTAGTCTGGGCCGAGCGACAACCCTGCTGGATATCGACTGGGTGGCTCAAGTCCTGGTTCAAATCATTGAACGAGCGATCGAAGAAACTTGATCCGTTCTCTGTATTACTTGCTCCAATTCCTCCAGAGGAGATGAAAGCGAAGGCCCGTCGCACTGACCCGATCTCAGCAACAATTTACCAGCGACAATTTACCATGGACTCCCCACTAGGGTGAAGGATGCCCAGTAATAGGGATGGGACAGTTCCCGATCGTTGAGGAGTTGTAAACTATCAGGGGGCAAAACAATGCCGGATCCTCCTCGAATGCCACCTAGTCCCCGTAATTCTGAACCTTCCACGGAAATCTCCCCTCTAGCAAAGGCCAATTGGGCTTGACGGAGGGCTTCTGCTTTAATGGGGGCCGTTTGGGAATCCGCGAGGACTTCGTAGAACTTGGTCATTAAGCCTGTTGTGGCTGCATCACTGACATACCACAAACTAGCTAAGGCACTTTTAACCCCGGCCTGTACGGCTAACCCCGCAAAGCCCAGTTCAGCATCTTCGCTGCCGATCGCTGTTTTACAGGCGCTTAAGGTCAACAGTTCCACTGCTGGATCTGTCTCTGGATCCGTGCTCTGCCAGCCAAACTCACGCAGATTATTCATGCTTATTCGTTCCCGGGACAGGGCAATATAAGAGTTCTCGACACTCCCCGGCAGGAAATCGGCATGGGTTGCTAAGTGAATAATGCCAAAGTTTTGACTGCGACGGCGCAGATTTTCGATGGTAAAGTCTTCGTTGAGGTAGTATTCTCCATTGCGCCAAATTTCTCCAGCGATCGTGGACAACTCTAGGGGAACTGTGGGCAAATCGCTTTGATCTTCAAACTGAGAGGCTCCCATGCCTAATAACCGTACCTGACGAATATCTTGGTAGCGGGTATCGGTGAGGGAGAGGCTTGGCATTAACCCGGCACTGTATTTTTCAATGAGGAATTGCTCTCCATTGTGCAGGGCGGCAACGGGAATGCTCCGCAAGCCTGACTCCATGACAAACACTAAGTTGTCTATTTCATTCTCCTCTAGGGCGGTTTCTAGAGGACGGATAATCCAGTTGTAGAGTAATCGAGACGGTTGTAAGTAGCGCGAACTACCGGTACGGCTGGGATCGGAAATTTCTTGACGGAGTAAGGCAGCGGCCTGCTCTACCCGAGAGCGGTTGGCTCCTGCGACCCGAATGCGAATGGGATTGCCTTTCGCGGTGACCAAAACGACTTCCAACTCGTCACTGGGTAGAATCTCTCGATCGATCGCGCTAGGGAGTTGCGCTTGGGCCAGGTTCAAGGGACTGGCACTATCGGAAAATTCCCAGAGTACCTCTGGAACAGGGTTCGGTTGAGCAGTTCCAGCTTTAGCACTAACTTTTTCGGCGGTTGGAGAGGTTTCATCCTCAGTATTCACCGTAGTGGGAGTAAAGAGGACATAGATAATTGCGGGTTTGACTCCGGTCGCATCTTCTACTGCTTGGAGATCGCCTTGAATTTGGGGGAGCGATCGAGGTTGCGGCCGATCGACTCCGTTATACTCTGCCACTTCATCGGTAAATTCGGTTTCGATTTCCTCCACTGAGAGTTCGGTGATACTTGTAATCGTCGGCACGATCGTAGCGACATCAATCACTGGTCTTCCCTCTGAAATGCAGTCGGGTGGGCACCCTCCTTCCTCCTCAAAGAGGGTTGTCGGAATTAGGGAACCCTCCACAATTAGGTTAATGTTAGGACGCTCATCCACCCCAGTGATGCGGTTAAAGGATCCAGCCCGTGTGATCGCAAAGGTTTGCCCATACTGTCCGGGGGGAACCTGGAGGTTACCACTGGAAATCCCGCCTACCGTACCATTATTGGTTGCTCCATTGCTGACCAGGAAAAATTCACCTAGACTAACCCCATTGTGGGTAATGGTAATGGCTCCTCCTGTGGCGGATCCCGTTAGTGCGCCAGCGGTGGAAATACTGTCGAGGGTACCGGGAATCAGCCCCGTCGCCCGGAAGAGGCTGCCCGTGGTAATGCTGACATTCCCGCCTTGGGTGGTTCCTCGGGCATCAATGTAGGAGACTTGAACATCCCCTGGCGGATCGAGGAGGACGTTGCCGCCACTGCCGTTTAAGCCTCGGGTGGTAATAGCTCCAGTGGTAATCGCGGTTTGGGACTGTACCTGTAGATTCCCCCCTGTATTGGCACTGGTATTGAGATCGCCAGTGGTGATGGCTCCTGGCGCGATCAGGGTGAGATTTCCACCGACTTCAGCACCGACTTGACTCCCACTCGTTTGTAAGGTTCCCGTACTGGTGATACTCCCTTCGTTACTGGTGAGGCTTAAAGCGCCTCCATTGGTGGCGATCAGGTTGGTTTGAATAGATTGGTTCGCCAACAGGGTCACAGAAGTTCCGGGTGTTGTGAGGGTTGCCCCAGTAAGATCGATCGCTCCGCCGCTTCCCAGGCTTTGTAGCGTCAGAGGACTGCTCATCGTCAAAGCGCCGGTTCCACTAATCAGCCCATTGCCTAGGGGTAAGCCGACGGTAATACTACTGAAGCCCTGGAGGGAACTGAGAGCCGCTACAGACAGTTCCAGAGTGGTGCTACTACCGGTATTCTCACCCAAACGGATGGGACGATCGCTGCTGAGGGGTTGAAGATTAAGCTGCCCTGTACCGGAGACGAAGCCACTCCAGTCTAGCCGATCGCCCTGCAGGGTTAAGGTTCCCTCCCCACCCTCAATATTGCCGCTTAACTGTGCGCCAGGTTGGAAACTGACGGTATCATTCCCCACTCCCCCTTGGAGATTTTCAATACTACTAAAGCTAAAGGTGCCATTCACATTCCCTTGGTTTGCACCTGCGATCGTGAAGGTGTTATCACTGTCTGTTCCCTGTAAAAGATCACTCGCACTGGTACCGCCTAACACCCCTTCCAGATTGCGGAATCCTGCAATGCCCGAGGCGGTTTGATCCGCTAGGTTAATCACGATCGGTGTAGAGAAGGTACTGTAGTCCAGTTGATCGATTCCGCCGCCACCATCTAAAACAATGGATAAGGGAGTAGCTGCGGACAGGCTAAAGACATCATTTGCATCCCCACCAGCAATGACGTTAAAGCCACTAAAGCCAAAGTTTAATCCTGCCCCTATAACCGTTCCATTAATGGGATCCGTCACCGTCCAGTTGATCGCTTCACCTACCGCATTGGGTCCCAGTAAAGTGCTGACCGGATCCGTAATGGTTCCTGTGGCATTGCCGATAATCACTTCAATTCCCTCCGCCCCAATTTGGGACAGGTCTACCGTTAAATCCCCCAACTGTTGGGAGAAGTCCAGTCGATCGGCAGTCCCTTCACCCCCCGTCAGTGCGCCACTAATGGTACCAGTGGAAAGAAGCACGATGCTATCATCCCCAGCCCCGGTGTCAATATTTTCAATGCCACTAAAGACAAGACCACCCGAAATACTGCCACTATTACTACCACCGATAACGATCGTATCCGCTGCCGCAGTACCCAAGAGCTGATCAGCCGTGCCCTGAGCTTCTACCACTTCGATACCCGCAAAGTTTATCCCGGCCACACTGCCGAGGACGGGGAGTGCCGTAGAATCCGCCAGCGCGATCGTTTCGTCCTTTCCAGTATTGACGACAAGGGTATCGGTTCCTAACCCCGCCGCAATGCCTGTGGCGTTGGTGAAGGACAAACTGCCCTCTGTCACAAAAGCTAACCCTTCTCCGGTGAGGAACCCCGTATTTTGTGCCGTTAGGGTAAAGGTACTTGCCCCTATCCCTGTGCGAACTAAGTAACCGCCACTGGCAGCACTTTGTCCTTGCAATACAAAGGGATCTCTGAGGGTTAGAGTGTTGGATGGATCTGTATCAATAAAGAAGATACTGCTGCCACTGATCGGATCCCCTAGGTTAATTTGGGTAAAACCATCCGCGAGGGCAGCAATACTAGCACCGGAAAGAGCTACTTCGTTGTCATCAATTTCTAGACCCCGTAGGGCAATAGGACGATCGGGAGTGAACGGTTGGAGATTTAAGATGCCCGTGCCCGTTACCGAACTGTCTCCTCCCAGAAAGCGGAGACCACCGACAATAAAGGTGATGTCATTACTGCCAAAGTCGAGGAGATTGTTGCTCACAAAGCGCCCCTGTTGAGCCGTGATGGCAATGGGGGCGGTGATACTGGTGGGCGTGTTGAAACCAACGATCGTGCCTAAGCTGCCTGTGGTATTGATCGTGGTGATATTGTTCCCCACGGTGAACCCTGACCCCGTAATGAATATCCCACCGAGAGGAACGGTGTCTCCGATCGCTCCCCCCACTTGAACTGTACCAATGCCTGCGTCAATACTGAGCCGCTCTGCTCCTGCCGTTGTGCCATCGATCGTTCCGGTAACGGTAATGTCTGCGCCAGTCGCTGTACTGGCAGTGGTCAAAATCTGAGCATTACTACTGCCCAGGATTATCCTATCGTCAATAAAAATAGCTTCACCGATCGTTGTGATATCGGCATTAAGGTAAACAGTGCGAGCGTTTCCGGAACCGGTAGTGGTTTTAGTCAGGGTCAGAGAGGCATTGTCGATACCGGTGAGGGCCGCATCGATCGTCATATCGGAAAATTGGAAAGTGGTGGGATCCCTAAAGGTTGCAGGGGCATCCACAAAGATAGAACTCAGGGAGGTGTTGGAAGCGATCGTCACGTCACTAAAGCCATTCCCCAGTCCGGCTAGATCATTGGCGGTGAGATCTAGGGCTGTGGCTCCCGTATCTCCACTACCTCCCAGGCGAATCGTTTGGCCGGGGGTAAAGGGTAACAAGGTTAGGGTGGCATTTTCCGTTGCACTGGCAACAGATCCCGCTGCAAAGTCTATTTCATCACCGGTCAACGTCACGGCGGTACCCACTGTCGATCCGTCTACCGTCAGGTTCCCTACCTGCACTAAATTAGGCGCTGTCACGCTAATATCTCCGGCCAGTCCACTGGCACTGGTATTGAGGTCTCCCAGTAACACTGTGTCCGAACTAGTGGCAACGATCGCTCCGCCGTTACTCCCTTGGCTACTGATCACCACGAGTCCACTGGCATCGAGGAGACCACTCTGGGCCGTGAGTAGAATGGTTCCACCGTTGCCACTATTAGAGTCTGAACTCATATCCGCGCCACCCGTGAGGCTAATGTTTTGACCGGCGGTGAACTGAATGGTGCCCCCATCCCCTAAATCCCCGTTGCTGGTGATGCCATTCACTAAGTTTGCTTTAATATCGCCCTGGGTGCTGGTGACAGTAATAGCTCCTCCGGTGCCTGCGGTACCCACTGCGCTTTGGCTCAGGAGATCACCGAGTAAAATCTCACCCTCTGCAACGATCGTCATAGTTCCCCCATTTATACCAACTGCACCAAAATTGGAGGTGTCGAGCACGCCTTGGGAGGTGTCAATCGTTCCCCCCGTGGCAGTGGTACTTAAACTGAGTGATTGACCGGGGGTACTAATACTACCCGTGGTGATACTGTTTGCAGCGGTCAAGACGATCGTAGCATTATCTGTCCCTTGCAGGTCAGCACCAGTGGTGTCAATGGCACCTTGCCCGGAGGTGATTTCTAGGGGATCACTAAAGGTTGTGCCACTACTCGTGATACGAATCAGTCCAGAATGGTTGGTATCTCCAATTAAAATCCGGCTAAAATCACTACCCGTGACGGTTTGGAAGGGTTGTGAGTTCAGCGTTACGGTCAAATCCTCCGTCAGCCCTTGGGGCGTGAGCCTCAGTTCTCCCGTCCCATTCCCTTCTAAAGTGGCAACATTAAAGGTGAAGACATTCCCCACAAGGTTAATTAGACCACCAGCCGTAGACTGTAGGGTGACCCCATTGAAGACCATACTGTTGGAGCCGGATGCCCCTGTCCCCGTGAGGGTCATTCCCGCTGGACTGCCGGTACTAATTAAGGAACTGCTGGATAGGTCTAACCCATTATTATCAGTCCCTGTGGCTTGTCCGGTTCCCGTTAAGGTAATGGCTCCAGTACTACTGAGGATCGTGGCAGCACCCGCCACATCTCCCACCAAAATTCCTTCATTGAAGTTCCCACTACCACTGCCTCCAGTCCCCGTCAAAGCGATCGTTCCACTGTTGGAGGTGAGGGTTGTGTCACCCCGCAAATAAATGCCTTTAAATCCTGCATCTGCACTGGCCGTACCACTCGTTCCCGTCAGGTTAATCGTGCCTGCATCCGTTGCGGTGAGGGTAACCGTTGCGAGATCAATGCCACTGGCTCCATAGTTAGAGTTTCCACCGGTTCCAGTTAGGGTAATGGCTCCACTGCTGGAGATATTCGTGTTAATAGAACTTGCGGTACTAATTCTGATCCCTTCTGCGCTCCCGCTACTACTGCTCCCCCCCCTTCCTATCAGGGTAAGAGATCCCGTTCCCGCAGCGATCGTTGAACTAGAGGCACTTCCAGTTATATCAATTCCGATCGCGGTTCCAGTTGCGGTTGTCGCCCCCGTTCCATAAAGACCAATAGCTCCCCCTAACGAGAACAGGCTAGAGTCTGACAGGAGGATGCCTTGGGATCGGAAATCGCTACCCAGGACGGGTGTTCCAGCACTGCCCAAGTTAATGGTTCCCCCATTGGAGGTCAGGACAGAATTGAGGAGAGCGATCGCTCCACCACCACTGGGATTCAGGTTAACCGTAACCGGTACTCCGGTACCGCTGGTGATCGAAGACGAATCGAGGAGAATAGATTGAGCTGTTTGTAGGCTAACACTATTATCGGAACTGATACTGCTCGATCCCTGAAGGCTAATCCCATCTCCTGAGGTAAGATTGGTACCTGTCAAACTCACTGTACTGGTTCCTGAACCCGTAATAGAGGCTCCCGACTGCAAGCCAATACCAGTCGTATTACCAGTACCATCGAGGACGATCGCTCCAGTGCTGCTGATGTTACTGCCATTTTCTAAACGAATTCCGTCTGTATCCGGGGATGTACTGTCCCCTGTTCCTGTTAGGTTAATAGCCCCATCACTGGTTAAAGTACTACCACCAGTGAACCAAATCCCATGACCGCCACTAGAACTCACTCCTCCCGTACCCGTTAGGTTAGCAATTCCTAATCCCAACACTACTTGTGAACCCCCTTGCAGAGCAATCCCCACATTTTGGGAACTAAATCCATAACCGCCACCCTGACCAATAATTCCGAGGGTTCCAGTGCCACTAGTCCGCACGACACTTGCTCCATCAATGGACACTCCGATCGGGTTGGGGGAGTTGTTCTCTAAACCTTGCCCTCGAATCGTAATATTCCCACCTTCAGCATCCACAGTGGAAGCAAAAATCTTCACGCCTTCCGCCGGAGGTATACCAAAGGAACTACTGACGGTACCCGCTGCAAAACCAGTGCCACTGACATTTCCTCCTGCCAAAGTAATATTGCCTCCACCGGACAGAATTGTTGATCCAGTTGAGCTTTGACTAATGACGATCGCTCCCCCGTTGAGACCATCCGCATCTGCAGCAAAGAGAATCGCTGTGGGACTGCCGGGATTAGCCTGGACGATCGTATCCAACAAACTAATGGAATTACCGGTTAAGAGGGTAAAGGCATCACTGGTATTAATCGTGACACCGATCGCATTGACGGAGCCATCTCCTGTGGGGGCTTGTAAGGTCACTGGATCGTTAAAGGTAACACTATCTACAAAATTAATTAACCCAGAGCCGTCACTGCGCCCGATTGTAATGCTACTGAACCCGTCTGCCAGGGCTGCAATATTCGTATTCGTGATATTAACCGTAGCCGTTGGAGCGGTCGGTTGGAGCGTAAGGTTACCGGATCCAGAAATGTTGCCTCCCGTAAAATCAAGATTATCTGCGGTAAAGGTGAGATCATTTGCCCCTGCCGTAAGGGTATCGCCTAAAGCGATCGTGCCAATACTAGAACTAAAGACCGTGGGAGTGGTAATGGTAATCGGAATATTGAGGGTGAGGTCATTGACCACCGCAAGTCCCCCCGATAGATCGAGGCTACTTCCCCCTATAAGCGTTAAGTTATTGAGAAGGTTTGTGGCATCAATCCCCCCTAAGTTGAGGCTGCCGTCTCCTGCGTTTAAGGTCAGGCTTTGCCCCCCCGGAGTACTGGCAGCGATCGTTCCCGTGATGGTAATATCAGCACCAATAGGAACAGATCCGGCGTTAGTGGTATCTAGGATCACGTCTGTTCCTAGAATGATACTGTCATTGAAGTAAATCTCTCCACCGTTGGTGATCAGGTCAGCACTGAGAGTTGTGGTATTGCCAGAACCTTCAATGGTCAAGGATGCGTCATCAATCCCGATTAAGGTTGTGTTGAGGACTAGATCCGCTTGGGGTGACCAGAGGGTAAAGGGATCGGCGATCGTCAAACTAGAAACACCACTCAGGTTAACTTTTCCTTGGCTGGTAGACTGCCCAAACTCAATGCGTTCAAAGCCTCCGACGGCAAAGGGTTGCCCCAGACCATCAAACGCGAGAGACAAATCATTGGTATCCAGTGCGGCCGTGAGGGCTAGGCTACCTCCAGATCCAGTAAAGCTGGTACCACTGCCCAGTAAATTGATTTGATTCCCCGTCAAGGCGATCGTCGCCCCATTTGTTGTGGTTAATCCTGAATCCGTTAAACTAATCGTACCACCACCATCAGCACCCCGATCGCTGTTGAGCGTAACTTGGGAACCACTGCTTTGTAGGGTTGCGCCTTGTAGGTCAATGGCATCCGTATCCGTTATCTCAATATTGCCACCACTCAAGGTCACGGGATTCGCTAAAGTCCCAATCGTAATTAAACGATCGCCGAGTAAAGTAATGGCACCGGTTCCTGTGGAAATATCCCTGCGCAAACCAATACTACTAGAACCGACAGCAGCAGTTTGCCCCTCGATGCTGAGATCCCCGCCGCTAGTGGTGAGTCCACCGCTGTTGACCCCCAGTAAAAACCCCCACAGGGCGCTGGCCGTGTTACGACCGATGATACTTAAGTCTCCTCCACCAGTGTCAACACCTCCACCATTTACCATCCAAATCCCTGTACCACCAGACGTACCAGAGATGGAGACGTTACCCCCATTGCTGTTAATGAGTGTATTTAAGCGAATCCCTTCTGTACTGGTGGTATTTCCGATTAAACTAATAGCCCCCCCAGCCCCAGTAATGCTGCCATTGGTGACAATCCCCCAACTTCCGGTACTATTACCAGCGATCGAAAGCAAACCCGTTCCGTTTTGAGTTAAAGCCTGGGCAATATTCACGGTTCCCGCTTGACTAGTGAGAGAGAGCGCGCCCCCGTTAGCGGTGATGATACCGGTGGTTAAATTCCCATTAGAGAGTAGGGTTAGTCCTTCTGCTGCGGTGATCGTACCACCAGTAGTATCGATGCGACCCGCGCCACTGGGCATTTGTAGGGTGACGGGATCCTGGAACGTGACGTTACCACCCAGGGTTAGGTTACCGAAACCATCATTGCGACCGATCGTGATACTGGTGAATCCATCTGCTAAGGCATTTAAGTCTGTACTCGTGAGATTTAATGACCCATTAATAATAACGCCAGCTAAATCAATATTCCAATCCGGTTGTCCGGGTTCTAAAAATAAATTTCCCCCCGTACTTCCAGATAAGTTCCCAACCACACTAGCGGCACCATTACTAAAATCAATTTCATTCCCTCTCAGGGTTAAGTCAAAGCCACCAGTATCCAGGGTACGCTGGAAATCGATCGTTCCGGTGCCCACACTAAAGATACTGTTTTGATTAAGAGTAACCAGACCATCTACCGTTAAATTACCTCCCGCGATCGTGATGGCACTCGGTAAGTTTATTCCAGATCCTTGAAGGGTCAAGCCACCGATCGCTGTGTTAGTTCCGATTGCACCTTGTAAATCGATCGCTCCAGATCCGGCATAAAGGTATAGGGCTTCTGTTCCCGAAGTTCCATTCATATCTCCGGTGATGGTAATATCTGCACCGGAAGGCAAGGAGCCGTAATAGGTGGTGTCCAGGGTAGTATTCGCGCCCAAAATAACACTATCGTTGATGTATATGGGCGTGCCAGTAGTCGTAATATCAGCGTTCAGGGTTGTGGTTGATCCTGATCCTTCGATCGTAATGGAAGCATCATTAGTACCCAGAAGTGACGTATTCAGGGTAAAGTCAGCATTTTGAGACCAAATTGTAACGGGATCGCTAAAGGAAAATTGGGAACCGCCAGTCAAGGATACGGATCCAGTATCCCCCGATCGTCCTAAGTTAATCTGAGAGAAGCCACCCGTACTAAATACATTTAAAGCATTTAAGTTAATGGTCAGAGGGGTGCTAGTAGAAGCGGCTTGGAAAGAAAGTATTCCTCCATTTCCAGCGATCGTTGGACTGACAGGCCCGCCATCACTAGAACCGTTGGAAATGTTAATGATATTAGCATTAATAGCGACATTCTGAGCCGTTATATCAGCACCATAAATCGATACGCCCGTTGTTGGCTGATCCGTATTTCCGGTTATCGTGACTGTCCCCGATGGAGCGTTTAAAGCACTATAAGTAGATAGTTCTACGCTTTCATTGCCATTAGTCCCATACCCTGTGAGGTTAATCGCTCCTGAATCTGTGGTGAGATTGGCACTTCCTAAATAAATACCAGAACCGGATGCGGTACTACTACCGGAGCCAGTGATCTGAATGACTCCACTCCCTGTTGTAAAAATCGAACCATCCTGTACAGCAACACCCTCATTATAAAGACCGGTTGTAGGGTTAACACTGGCATCTCCAGTGATGGTAATATCTCCGCCAGATGCACTGAGACTACCGTAGATTTGAACACCATAGTTAACGTTAGTACCTGATCCCCCCGTTCCCTCTAGTCGAATAGCACTAGTACTGCCAGAGGTAGCGATCGTTCCTCCAATACTAATCCCACTGTTGTTTTGTCCAGTAGTTGCTGTATTCGCTGTTCCTGCGATCGTGATGTCACCATCTACCGCAGAGATATTACTGGTGGAATAAGTGGAAACACCTTGGTTAGAGTCAGTACCCTTACCACCAAACCCTGTGATGTCTACATTAGCAGTATTGGTAGCTTCTACTGTTCCTTGAATGTCTACCCCATGATTATAGGTAGTAGCATTGGCATAGATAGTTCCATAACCCGTAATCTTAATACCCGTACCACTAGAACTAATGGTGCCATATTGCCCCACCACCACCCCAGTGTTGTGGGTAGAGCCATAGCCATAGCCATAGCCATAGCCTGTACCCGCCGTACCAGTAATGGTTAGTGTGCCTGCACTAG
>JBEAPM010000049.1:0-2943 GCA_041164445.1 Cyanobacteriota bacterium | reverse complement strand
AAAATCTAACAAAATGGTATCTAGAGCTTCATCTTTGGCAAAAAAGGCTAGCATTTCTTCTCGCCGTAGCTTGGCTGAATCTACCTTTTCTTGGGCCTGGGCAATCTTGCTTAAACTTGCCTTTTGAGACTCAACCTGCCCCGTTAAATCGGTGATTTCCGTATTCAGGGCTGTGTTTTCATCCCACACTGGCTTGACCATGGTAAACCCTATATAGCCAGCACCCGCAGCCCCTAAGACCGCTAGGATAACGCCGATAATGACCGGGCTAATGGCGAGTCCTAAAAAAGTCGCCTGGGGCGCTTCTCCCTCATTACCCGCTACAAATTCTTCTGCAAATGTCATGTTTAAATAATCCCCCGTTGCTGTAAGACCTCAATCCGTTCCACAATCCCTTCAGCCCCTAAACTCCTTAGCTCATCTAAGACCTCTGTGGCATTGGGGTTAGTCAACTGCGTCGTTAGACTATAGTTCACCACTTCCGGGAGTGTGTAGTTCACTTGAGGACGTTCTTCTGGGGGCGTAACTTCAGGAGCCGGATTATTAGGATTAGCCTCCTGAAGGGATGCTGCGATTAAGTCTTCTAAATACTCCACTTCAACTTGTAAGGGGCTGGTTCCTGGCGTTGAGGAAGTCAACTTAATCTCCTCGGGCTGCAAAAACTTGGATTGTTTCAGCAGCAGAATGAAGTCTGTTAGATCCGCGTAGGAACTAGAAGTTCCAGTGAGTTGCAGCGTAGTACCACTGACGTTAAGGGTATCAATACGAAGGCTAGCGGGAATTTGGTTGCTCACTTCCTGCAATAGCGCAGACATGGGCTGAACCTTACCAAAGACTGCCACGAGGCTATCAATTTCGGCGTTGATTTGAGCCTCTTCTGCTTCTAAGCTGGCCACCTGACCCAACTGAGCGTTGAGCGTTGCGAGTTCGGTGGTTAAGTTATCTCGCGCGGTGGTGAGCTTAGCCCGCTCCCCCTCTAGGTACACCTTGGCTCCAAAAGCTCCTGCAGGCAAGGCGATCGCCACCAGTAGCCCTAGGATTGCCGGCAAGGGGTTTGCGGTGGGTGTCACCGCTGCTGTGGCAGACGTTGAGAGGGCTTCCGGGGCAAATTCAGGACGATCGTTTAAAAAATTTATATCTAGACTATACATAGACCTATACCTCCCGCAGGCCTAAACCTAGAACAATGCCTAGGCTGGGGCGTTGCAGTTCAGAAATTTCCTCTTGAACTTGTAAGCTTAAAGATTCAATGGGATCGACGGGACTAGAGGGTAAGCTCAAGCGTTGAGTAAAAAACTCATCCACTTGCCCCAAACTGCCGCCTGGCCCTGCAATTAAAAGTTGTGCAACCTCCAGGTTCTCATCTTGGTTTAAATAAAAGTCAATCGATCGCCGCAATTCATCGGACAATTCCCCCAGCACCCTTAACATGGCCGCAGCCCCCGGATTGGTGGCGGCGGTATTGCCTCCCATTGCCCCTAAAGGATTTAAGGGAACCGTCATGCCCATAAGCAGTTCGGTATTACGGGAGGGGGGTAAATTCATGGCGCGGGACAAGGAGCTTTGAATTTGGAAGGTTCCGATGGGCACGGTACGGGAAAACTGGGGAACCCCATCCACAACGATGGAAATCTCCGTATAGTCGTACTCAATGTCCACGATCGCTACGGCTTCTTGGGGGCCAAACTGGCGCAGTTGAGGACGAATCGTCCGAATCAAGGAGAAGCTGGTAATTTCCAACACATCTACCTTAAATCCCGCTTCCTGAAAAGTACTGATGTAGGTATCGGTGACTTCCTTACGGGTTGCCACCAACAGTACCTGGACTTTTTCAATGCCATCCTCATCCACCAAAAAGCCTAATTTCTGGTAGTCCACATCGGCTTCTTCGCGGGGGAAGGGGAGATACAGGCCCGCTTCCTGATTCAAGATCATTTCCCGCAATTCGCGATCGTCTAACTCTGCGGGCACCGGAATTAAACGAGTAACCACATCTCGGCCGGGAATCGCCGTAGCAACGGTTTTGATTTTGTTGAGTTTGTGCTCAGCCGTCACCGTTTGCAACAACTCTACTAATTCTGGCGGATTGATGATTTGACCATCTTGGATGACATTTTCCGGCATATCAGCAGACACCAGGTTCATCAGCTTATAGCCCTGACCCTGTTTTTTAAGGCGGACAATGTTTAAGCGCTCTGGCGTGAGTTCCACGCCCATGCCTTGTTTGCCCCCAGATAACCCAGAGATGAGATTTTTAAGAAACACGGCGGGTTACTCCATTCCGTTAGCGATGTTGAAGAACTGCTCCCTGTCCTAAGGGCGGCGGCAATGTCACACCTTGGGGCTCCTGGCATTTGCCTCTAACCTTAATATCAAGGTTTACAAATGACAATCAAATAGCACTGCTTTATTAGCACTGAGTTCTCTATCTGTCAATTTCTAGTTGCCACCCAGGGTGGAAAACTCAAAAATTAGAACATCTTGTAACACAGATCGGGACGATCGGCCTGATTTTCAGCGAAACCGGTTAAACCTGGCAACGGATGCTCTGAGAGTCGGGCCGATCGAAGGGTGAAGCAGTATGATTTGGACTGCAGGGTAATTTTTACGGCGTGTGCAATCTTAAGCAAGAATCTGAAATGTCGTTATATCCAGTACTAAGATCCCCGGTTTCTGGGGACTAACCTGAAGGGCTTGAGCTTTGTTCTACGAGAAACCGGGGATCTAAAGCTGGGATCTGGACTGGAAATCTGATATGTAGTTGCACATCCAGCAATAAGGACTATACCTGTTCAGCTTCTCCCGATTATTTAAGTTTTAAAGTTTTAAGCTCATGTTTGCCGATTCTCCTTCTCCACATCTCCGCCCCGCGATCGTTGTGATTGGCGGTGGGGCGCTGGGTTTAAGCGTGGCCTATTTTTTAGGTCAAGCCGATCTGGAAAC
>JBEAPM010000048.1:0-14877 GCA_041164445.1 Cyanobacteriota bacterium | reverse complement strand
GGCGGCCTTTGCCTTAGAAGCCCAGATTAAAAAACAAATGGACTACTATGGCTTAAGCCGCTCCACAACCCCAGAAAGTTAATGGGCTGCCAGAATCAAGCCGGTGTGCCCATAATGGGATCAGTGATTTCCCTGATCACAGCCCCGAGTAAACTCACGATCGCTTAAGGGTGAGGAGATCGATAACCTTGAACGCTAATCCCATAACCCGAAGCAAACTCTCCCGCCGATATTTTCTAGCCCTGAGTGGCATGAGTGCCATTGGCGTTGTACTCTCTCGCTGGACAATGGGGCAAACTAACCCCTCATCATCTGCACCGCTTGCCCCGAACGTCTATAAAAGTGCGGAGGGGTTGCTGGAGCTAAATTTAGAAGCCAAGCTTGAGCGGGTGAGTATCGCCAACCGATCGGCTTCCCTTATGGTCTACAATGGACAAGCTCCCGCTCCACGACTAGAAGCAAAGCCAGGAGATACGGTACGGATTCACTTCAGCAATAAACTGTCCAAACCGACCAATCTTCACTATCACGGTCTCCACATTTCCCCCACGGGCCATGCAGATAACGTCTTTTTGAGCATTCCCCCCCAAGAACAGTTAACCTACGAATTCACCATTCCCCAAAACCATCCTGCGGGCACATTTTGGTACCATCCCCATCATCACGAACACGTTGCCGAACAAGTGTTTAGTGGTTTAGCGGGTCTCTTTGTCGTCCGGGGTGCTTTAGATGAAATTCCCGAGGTCAAAGCGGCTCAAGAGGAGTTTTTGATTCTCCAAGACTTTGATCTAGATGCCAATGGGCGCGTCAATCGCCCGAATCCGATGGCCCTGATGAGGGGACGGGAAGGCTCTTTGATTACGGTGAATGGACAGGTTAATCCCACCCTTTCCATCGCGGCTGGGGGACTCCTGCGGCTGCGCTTTCTCAATGCATCCCCCTCACGTTTTTATCGACTTGCGCTAGAAGATCATCCCCTTTATCTGATCGCAACGGACGGCGGAGCGATCGCCGAACCGATTCAACTGTCTGAACTCCTGCTGGCACCGGGAGAACGGGCGGAGGTTCTCGTGAAAGGTGATCAGCAACCGAAGTCCTATCGCTTATTAAACTTGCCCTACGATCGTGGGGCAATGGGCGGGGGGATGATGAATCCCGGAATGCACCCAGGAATGAGGGGTATGGGGATGATGCATCAGTCAACTAGTTCATCTCGATCGCCCCAACCCTTAGTCACCTTGACCTATCAAGGATCTATAGATGCCCTACCCCTACCCAAAATGTTGATTGATGTAGCAGAGTTACCTGAACCTGATCAGATCCGTCGCATTGAGTTGTCCATGAGTATGACTATGGGCGGCATGGGTCATGGCATGGTCTTTTCCTTCAATGGCCAGCCCTTTGATCCCGAACGAATTGATGCAGCGGTAAAGCTTGACACTGTAGAAGATTGGGACTTAGTAAATGTTGACCCCGATCGAATGGATCATCCCTTTCACTTGCATAGCAATCCCTTTCAGGTCATTGCTCGTAATGGACAACCGCCCCCTTATCGGGCTTGGAAAGATACGGTTTTAGTCAAAGGTGGGGAGACGGTTCGGATTCGCATTCCCTTTCGAGATTTTGTGGGCAAGACGGTCTATCACTGCCACATTCTCGACCATGAAGATTTAGGCATGATGGGAACGGTAGAGATTCAGGCTTAACAGTTCCCACTCTGATGGCGATGGCGTAAGAATGCTGATCTAACCCTTAGTCTCCATTGCGCCAGCGACGTAGTTTATTGAGTACCCAGGGAATCAGTAAATATGCCGCCAGAAAAATAGCTAAACCACTCTCCGCTGTTGCAAACTCTGACCCATAATAGCGGGGATCCCAGTAGCTAATGGGACTGGCAAAACGCCACGTCCAATTCAAGGGAAAGAGTAAGAGGGGCCCATCATCCACATGGGTAGGAATATCCAGGGACGTATGGAGTAAGCACCCCCAGGCAAACCAGAAGATCCAGCGTTGCCAGGTGCCAATCTGATCCCGGAATGTCCAGGTCAAAGCGATCGTGATGATTAAGACTAGGGGAGAATGGGGAAAATTGTGGAGCGTAATCCAAAAGGGATTATTGAAAAAGAGATCATCGAAGACATAGTTAAAAATGCGCCCAAATTCCCACCCTTTAAAGTAATGGTAATAAATACCCGCCCCTAAGCAGAGAAAATAGAGGGGAACATCCGGCGCAAAGGAGCCAATCAGTAAGGGCTGGTGAAAAATTTCTAATTTCTTTTTCAGTACCTTGTCTAGAGCCGCAACCGTCAGAAAGTGGGTAGGAGTATTCATGAACCAAGCCCAGGAATGAACTTACTGCTTAACAGTTTAATGGCTCGGGTTGCCACATCGGAGTAGCGAATTTCACCACAGAGAATTTTACCCATGCGGGCCCGGGCGCTGGGGCGCTTCACCCCAATTTGGTACCCGAAACCGGGTACCCGGTAAAATAATCCGGCAATCCGTTGGGCCCAGACCATATCATTGCCCCACTCTTCCTGCATCTGCTGACTATAGTGGGCGAGGGCTTTGGCATCCCCGTCTAGGGCTGAAACGATCGCTTCGGCGGCCCGCAGACCCGACAACATGGACGGGCGAATCCCTTCACCACTAAAGGGATCCACAACCCCCGCCGTTTCCCCTACTAAGACCGCTTGTTGAGTATGCAGAGGGCGATTACTCTCCCACAGACACACCGTTCCACTTTGCAGTTGTCCCTGCTCCGGATCGAGATCAAAGAAACGACTATACTCCTTGACTTTTTCCGCAAACTGGCGGGGTTCTCCCCCCACCATGGCCACGCCACAGAGGGTGCGCCCTGCGGCCTTGGGAAAATTCCATAAACAGACTCCCTTCATCAAGCCAAACTCAAAATGGCTGAGGTGGGCCCGTTCTGGGGTTTGCTCCTGGGGGAGATCCAGAGAGAGGGTTGCATGGGGCTTCAAAGGCTTAAATCCTAACCAGCGGCTCATGGGGCCCTGCCCGCCATCGGCTGCCACCAGGTATTTAGCTTGAAAGGTTTCCTGGGCAGTTTTGACTGTCCAACAGCCTGCCGATTTTTGAAACTCAATTCCGGTGACGGGGGTTTCGGTCTGAAAGGTTGCCCCCTGCTGCACCGCCTGTTCCATTACATACTGATCAAACGCGGCCCGATCGACCATCCACATCGGTTCCGGCGTATCAATAAGCGCTTCCACCGGATCTTCAAATTTCCAGGTGAAGCAAATTCGATCGACTTTTTGGGAAATAACGGGACTAAAATCGAAGTCAAACCAGTCAGCAATTTGGGGCGAGACCCCACCGCCACAGGATTTGGAGCGGGGAAAAGCGTCCTTTTCGAGAACCAACACCGATCGCCCCCGTTTACTGAGGTGATAGGCTGCTGATCCGCCGCCAGGGCCCGCTCCGACTACGATACAATCCAGCATGATTCTCCCAATCGTAAATTTACTAGAAGATCTTGAAGCCCTAACCCCTCTAACTCCCCCTTGGTCAGGGGGAGAATCGGAATGAGATGGGATTAGAGGGTAACGCCCTGAAGAGACTTATAATCCGGGAATGCTGAGACCACTGGTGAGTTCTTCCATCTTCGATCGCATCGTGCTGGTGGACTTTTCGTAAGCGTCCTTCATGGCGGTGGTAATCAAATCAGAAACCACCTCCACACCTTCACTGAGCACATCGGGGGAAATTTCTGAGCGGAGTGGACGCTGGTTACCATTCATGTAAACCTTGACTAAACCGCCCCCGGCTTGACCCTCGACTTCCATTTCTTCTAGTTCTTCCTGAAGTTGCTTGGCACCTTCCTGTACCTGCTGAGCCTTTTTGAAAGCGTCTGTCAACTCTTTCATTTTGCCCAGGTTAAATCCAAAGCCTTTGCCTGCCATAGTGATAAGTTCTGTTAAGGTTAACGGGATGATAGGTTGACGATGAGCGATCGGGTAGAGCGGCATGGAACCTAGGCTAGGTCAGCCCACTCAAAATCTCTCCTCTAACCATCGTTACAGTGAAATGTGCAGAATCGTAAGTTCTACAAACAAATCTTCGTGCTTTACTGTAGCACTAGAGCTTGCCCTGAACTACGCCCTTGATGGTTTCGACAATTTGGGCCGGCTGAACGATCGTTAAGTTTTCCAGGGTTCCGTTATAGGGAGTGGGCACATCCTGGGAAGATAGCCGAATCGGCGGGCCATCTAATTCGTCAAAAAAGCGCTCGCTAATGGAGGCAATCAATTCAGCCCCAATGCCCCCGGTTTTCATACATTCTTCCACAATCACGACCCGATGGGTTTTACGAATAGACTCCCCGATCGTTTCAAAGTCAAAGGGTTTTAAGGAAATGAGGTCAATGACTTCGGGATCAAAGCCTTCTTTCTCTAAGGTCTTCACCGCCTGCATGACATGGTGGCGCATCCGGGAATAGGTCAACACCGTCACCTCGGAGCCAGGGCGCACCATTTCTGCTTTATCCAAGGGCAAAATGTATTCTTCCTCCGGCAAATTTTCCTTGAGGTTGTAGAGCAAGACATGCTCAAAAAAGAGGACGGGGTTATCATCCCGAATGGCAGCTTTGAGCAGTCCTTTGGCGTTGTAGGAAGTGGAGCAAGCGACAATTTTTAAGCCTGGCACCGCATGAAAGTAAGCCTCCAAACGCTGGGAGTGTTCTGCCCCCAGTTGTCGTCCTACGCCACCAGGGCCGCGAATCACCATGGGAATTTTAAAGTTCCCGCCGGAGGTATAGCGCAACATCCCTGCATTGTTGGCAATTTGGTTAAAGGCCAGGAGTAGAAACCCCATATTCATCCCTTCAATGATGGGACGTAACCCCGTCATGGCCGCACCCACCGCCATACCACTAAAACTGTTCTCAGCGATCGGCGTATCTAAAACCCGCAAATCGCCATACTTCTTATATAGATCCTTGGTGACTTTATAGGATCCACCATAATGGCCCACATCTTCCCCCATGACACATACGCTGGGATCACGAGCCATTTCCTCGTCTGTGGCTTCGCGCAGGGCATTGAACATGAAGGTTTCTGCCATGATGACCTCAAAAGTGATTCTTCCGATAGGTGTAAGGTCTGCATTGTACCCTGTTCTGAGCCGCACTGATCCCTCTGACGGGGACATCCCGCTGAAAATGAGTCAGGGATGCTCTGCTGTTCCATCCTGTTGAGGCTGGGCACAATTCCTTGCGGTTTCCTGCTGTAAATCGGGGAATTAACCTGATCTGAGAAGAGGTCAGGCTCTTTTCCTTAACAACGTTACAGAGAGTTTGCTTGTGCGGATCTATTGTAGTTCGATGGAATCATGTCACGGAATGCCAAAAAGGAGAGCGAAATGGACGATTATCAACTGTTGATTGATCTGCATAAACGAGCTGATCGGCAGGGACCCGGCGGAGAGGCTGCGTCAGCACAAGCGCTGAATTTGGCCGGGGTAAGCCGGGAAGCCCCCTTAAAAGTGGCTGATATTGGTTGTGGAACCGGGGCTTCCACTTTATTTCTGGCTCAGGTCTTAAACGCTGAGATTACTGCGGTGGATTTTCTGCCAGAGTTTCTTGAGGTGCTGAAAGGTCGAGCCGAAAATTTAGGACTCTCGGCAAAAATAAAACCGCTCTGCTGTTCCATGGAGCAGTTGCCCTTTGAGGATGAGACCTATGATCTAATCTGGTCTGAAGGGGCTATCTATAATATGGGTTTTGCCCAAGGGGTAGCCGCTTGGAAGCGCTACTTGAAAAAGGGGGGCGTGTTAGTGGTCTCGGAGATCACCTGGACGACCTCTTCCCGCTCAGCGGAGATTGAGTCCCATTGGCAGCAGGAATATCCTGAGATCGATCTGGCTTCCGCTAAGATGGCGGTGCTGGAGCAGAATGGCTATACTCCCTTCGGTTATTTTGTTTTACCTGAGATGTGTTGGCTAGATCATTATTACTACCCTCTACAGGATAGTTTTCAGGATTTTCTCGATCGCCAGGGCAATAGTACCGAAGCCCAAGCCATTGTGGCAGCGGAACAGCGAGAAATTGAACTCTATGAAACCTATAAAAATTACTATAGTTACGGTGTTTATGTCGCCAAAAAGGTGAAAGACTGACCTGATCTTTGCTCAACAGTCCATCACATCGTACAGAGTGATCCGAGTGCCTGCGATCGTCAGCCCTCGCTCTGTGCGGATAATGCCTGATTGACCGTTAGTTTCGGAAGTTATAGAGCAGCCTGCTGTAACCTGCATTCATGATATCTCAGACCAAAATGATCATACGAGCATTACAGTCTACCTCATAGTACATACCCCCATGGAAAGCTGTCACGCTGCGGCCCAGCTTACGGGATCGTCTAAGATAAGAGGAGATTGATCCCAGAGGAGATTTTTAAAAAATGGCTCAAGCAGTGTGGAATGGTGCGGTTTTAGCAGAAAGCGATCGCTGTGAAGTGGTGGAGGGAAACCTCTATTTTCCCGCCGATAGTCTCAATATGGATTACTTTCAACCCAGTAGCCATCAAAGCGTTTGTGGCTGGAAAGGGACGGCTAGTTATTACACGATCGTTGTGGGGGATCAAAGCAATGCCAATGCGGCTTGGTATTATGCGGATCCGAAACCTGCGGCCGCCCAGATTAAGAACCATGTTGCGTTTTGGAAAGGGGTGACAGTCTCCCGTTAGGGGATTTCTGGCCTTTCTATTCCCCTCTCAGGAGGGGTGTCTAGGATTTGCTAGACGACTTGCGGCGACGGCGCGATCGTTTCCACGCTGAGAGTAAACGATCGGCCACGCTATGGCTCATGGCTCCAATTTCTAGCCCCAAAAAGAGAAAGAGTCCTTCCCTGGGGTGTTGTTGCACAAAGCCAATACTGTGGGAGAGCAAGGTCTGACTAGCGTCCTGAAAGACTCGCCACCACTGCCCCCCCGCGATCGTCCCTGACCAGAGCAACAGTAACACCGCTCCGATCGCTAGAACACAGAGTCCTAGATAGAGGAGGCGCAGGGTTGTACCCACCAAAAAGCCGTGAGACCAGAAAGAACGATGGCGCACACTTTTTTGGTACGGCAGCCAAATCCAACGCAACCACCCCCACCGCTTATAAGGACGGGAATGAATGTCTAAGTCTGGGCCGAGGAGTAATCCCCCCAGTAAATAGCCACTGCAAATAATCAAGGTTGTGCGACTACTGCCACTGGTCATTAAGGTTAAACCACCACAGAGCGGGAGTCCCCAGAGGGTAATACGATCGTGAATGCGCCCCGCAGGCATGATGACTATCCTTGTTCGTAACGAGTATGGCTGTGGTTCAAGGTCATTGAAGAATTTGCAGTAGTTCTTGTCAAGTCGTTGGTTTTTTGCAGCGCTGTAAGTTGAGCATCCGGCTCTAAGGGTTGCCCGTTAGTCTTGAACGTCCCCGTCGATCGGGGAGCAGCCGAGATAGCGCTCTAGCCATACTATTTATTCGTCGATCGTCTCAGTACGATCGATCGCTGTCCCCAAACTAGCAGATTTATATTCCTGATTGCCATGTACGCCAACCCCTCTCCCCCATCCTCCCTGCAAGAGCAACTCAAACAACGACGATTGTCTGCCGCGCAGGTGCTGGAATTGCTGCAACAGGAGCCGGACTTAAATCTGGACTGGTTAGATGAGTCTTTAATTCAGCGCTTTTTCCGCCACTTTCCCCAACGCCACGCCCTACCGCCCGTGATTCCGATCCTGCTCTGGCAAGCCTGCTACTACATTGCCAGTCCTGCCACCCTCACGGAGGGGGAGCAAGGGTTAATTGAGCAATATACACAAACCCGGATTGAGGTTATTCCCATTAGCCTGAAGACCTATCAAACCTGGCTACAACACCAGAAGTTGCAAGGTCAGATTCCCCGTGGATTAGCGGATGTGATAGCAGACGATCGTGCTTCCACTGAAGATGTCCGTCACCTCACGGAAAAAATTCTCGCTACGGCGGATCAAAGTCAGGTGGAGAAGATTAAAACGCTGATCCGGGGGGCATTGCAAACGGGAGCTTCGGATATTCACCTAGAGCCAACCCCTGATGGGTTACGGGTTCGGTACCGTATTGATGGGGTGTTGCGTCCCCACGTTACGTTTGCGCCTACGGAAGGACGGCGTTTAGTAACGGCGCTGAAGGTGATGTGTGAGATGGATATTGCGGAGCGTCGGGCCCCGCAAGATGGGCGCTTAAGCGATCGTTACACTCAAGGCCAAAAAGCCATTGCAGGGTTAGATCTGCGGGTGAGTACATTGCCCTGTTTAAATGGACGGGGACAGGAAGAAAAGGTGGTGTTACGGCTGTTGCGCCAGAATAATACCTTTCAAACGTTGGAACAGGTTGGCTTTACGCCCCATGCTTTGGATCTGTACCAGTCTTGGGTGCAGCAACCGCAAGGATTGGTGATTTTTGCGGGGCCAACGGGTTCAGGTAAAACCAGTACGCTTTACACCACCCTGAGAACGATCGCCCAGGACACGATTAATGTGACCACAGTGGAAAATCCGGTGGAGTATTTACTGCCAGGGATTACCCAAACCCAGGTTCACGAAGTTGCGGGAATGACTTTTGCAGCGGGGTTACGGGCAATTTTGCGTCAGGATCCCGATGTAATTATGGTGGGGGAAACGCGGGACGAGGAAACGGCAAAAATTGTCATTCAAGCGGCACTCACGGGGCATTTAGTTTTTACGACCCTCCATGCCAATGATGCTCTGGGCACGATTCCACGCCTGCGGGACATTGGTCGGGATCCGGGACTACTCAGTGATGCGTTGCTGGGGGTAGTGGCGCAACGACTAGTGCGGCGGATTTGTCCCCACTGTTCTCAGCCCCATGAGCCAACCGATCAAGAAATCAAAACCCTGGGTTTGTCTTTGGCAGAAGCAAAAACGGGGCAATGGCGGAAGGGCGTAGGGTGTTCACAATGTTTTGAGTCTGGCTATCGGGGCCGGGAAGCGATCATTGAATTACTCCACATTGACGATCGTGCCCGCCAGTTTATTTACGAAGGTAATATGCTGGGTTTAATGCAGTCCTTAACACCGGAAAACTTTCAGTCTTTTGCCCAGGCAGCCCGATCGAAAGTTCTCAGTGGGATGACAACAACAGCGGAAGTAGAACGAGTTTTAGGACGACGGTTTCTCAACGATCGTTAGCCTAGGAAATGCTGATTTTGCGGGCATCTAAAGGATAGCGATCGAGTTGTTACCGCAGTCCTAAATGGATTGGGTGGTGTGCCGCACTCCTCCGCCTGAAGTTAGTAGCCAATTGAAATAATAGTGGTACTATAAAGCACAACTGTACCATCATGGAACATGATTAAATCGACTCAGCTTTCCTTGTCTCCAGCGGTCAAATCATCCCCTAAAGCAGTTTTTGCCCGCCATGAGACTTTTCATCCCCGTTTTGGCTGGTTGAAAAAGGGTTTCGATCGCGCTCAACACAATCCAGGGGTATTCTTGGCGGAGGATGCCACGGTGCATCTGGGGGTGGGTAAAAATATGGTGCGATCGATTCGTTACTGGTGTGATGCCTTTAAGCTGTTGGAAAACGATCGCCCTACGGAATTTGGGGAACAGCTTTTGGGGAATCAGGGCTGGGATCCCTATCTGGAGGATCCGGCTTCCCTGTGGTTATTGCATTGGAAATTGTTGGCAGATCCCTGTAGGGCAACGGCGTGGTCAATGGTTTTTAATGACCTCAATCAAGCTGAATTTACGGAAGAAGATATTTTGGAAATGCTGCGGCGGGGCCGGGCTGGCAAATTGGCGGAGTCTTCTTTCAAAAAAGATGTGAGTTGCTTGTTACGAATGTATGCCCGTCAGCCCAGTGCTAAAAAATCCTTGGCGAGTGAAGAGTCTTTAGATTGTCCTTTTGTGGATTTGGGGTTGATCCACTTGATTGGCGATAGTCGGGTCAAGCGATCGTTTCGGTTTCAACTTGGTCATAAAGCCAACCTGCCCCCGGAGTTTATTGTCTGTGCGGCGCTCCAGTTTGCGGTACAAACCAATGAGACGGCCCGCACGATTCCCCTGTCTCGTTTGCTTTACGATCCCGGTAGTCCTGGGCAAGCCTTTAAGTTAACGGAGTCGGCCCTATGTGAAGCGATCGAAATTGTCTCTAAAGCGGAAGAAACCTTAGGGTTGGATGATGCGGCGGGTAAATTACAATTTAGGTTTCAAGGCTCTGATCCCCTGGCGTTTGCGGAGGCGTTGCTGGCACAGTACTACCAAGCCAATCATCACTAGCCGATAGCCAATGCGGCACTCAGCTTCTGGGGATGCGTGCCACAATCGCACTGTTTGATCGTTCTCTGGTTGAAGCATTGAGCAATGAACTTGATATTGGAGAAGCAGAAGCGATCGTTCTTGCAGTGGAAACTCAAGCAAAACAAGTGTTAATTGATGAACGTCGAGGTCGATTAGTTGCAAAGCGATTAGACCTCAACTATATCGGTATTTTAGGGATTTTGGTCGAAGCAAAACATAACGGTTTGATTTCTGAGTTTAAACCCCTATTGAATAGGTTAATGAATGAGGTGGGATTTTGGGTTTCAGAATCTTTGTATAAACGTGTTTTACAGCTTGTTAATGAAGTAGATTTTCCCTAATTGGAGGAACCTTGAGCCAAGGTCTGCATCCTGTGGCACACTTAAAAGCGCTGTCTGGTGAAAATATCTATGACCCCGGAACCCCTTAATCTCCCCTCCCAATACGAACCTAAGGATGCAGAAAGCCGCTGGCAGACCCTTTGGGAAACGCAGCACGCTTTTAGGGCGGATGTCAACTCTGAAGCCCCGGTGTACTGTGTGGTGATTCCGCCGCCGAATGTGACGGGCAGTTTGCACATGGGCCACGCTTTTGAGAGTGCGCTGATTGATGTGCTGGTGCGCTATCACCGCATGATTGGCTGCAATACCCTCTGGTTGCCGGGGACGGATCACGCCAGTATTGCGGTGCAGACGATTTTGGAAAAGGAACTGAAGGCCCAGGGGAAAACCCGCCAAGATGTGGGCCGGGAAAAGTTTTTGGAGCGGGCTTGGCAATGGAAGGAGGAGTCCGGCGGAACGATCGTTAATCAGCAACGGCGGTTGGGGGTTTCGGTGGACTGGAGCCGGGAGCGCTTCACGATGGATGAGGGGCTATCCCATGCGGTGTTGACGGCGTTTAATCGGCTTTATGAAGAGGGGCTGATTTATCGCGGCAATTACCTGGTGAACTGGTGTCCGGCGAGTCAGTCGGCGGTGTCCGACCTGGAGGTGGAGCCGAAGGAGGTGGATGGTCATCTCTGGCATTTTCGTTACCCGTTGACGGATGGTTCGGGCTATCTGGAGGTGGCGACGACTCGACCGGAGACGATGTTGGGCGATACAGGGGTGGCGGTGAATCCGGAGGACGATCGCTACCAACACCTGATCGGTCAGACCCTCACCTTACCCTTAGTGGGGCGCGAGATTCCCATCATTGCGGATGAGTTGGTGGATCGGGAATTTGGGACGGGCTGCGTGAAGGTGACTCCAGCCCACGATCCCAATGACTTTGAGATGGGTAAACGTCACAATCTGCCCTTTATTAATGTGATGAACAAAGATGGCAGTATGAACGAAAATGCGGGGGAGTTTGCGGGACTCGATCGCTATGATGCCCGTAAAGCCGTCGTTGCGAAATTGGATGAACAGGGCTTTTTGGTCAAAATTGAGGACTATCGCCACACCGTTCCCTACAGCGATCGGGGGAAGGTGCCCGTTGAACCCCTGATCTCGACCCAGTGGTTTGTCAAAATTAAGCCTTTAGCAGAAGATACCCTCTCCTGGTTAGACGATCGCTCTGCTCCTCGGTTTGTGCCGGATCGCTGGACTAAGGTCTATCGGGACTGGCTGGTAAACCTCAAGGACTGGTGTATTTCGCGGCAGTTGTGGTGGGGGCATCAAATTCCCGCCTGGTATGCGGTGAGTGAAACGGAGGGCGAGATTCGGGACAATACGCCTTTTGTGGTGGCGATGGATGAGGCGGAAGCCCAGGACAAGGCAGTGGCGCAGTTCGGCAGTGAAGTGACGTTAGTGCGGGATCCGGATGTGTTGGATACCTGGTTCTCGTCGGGACTGTGGCCCTTTTCGACGATGGGCTGGCCGGAGGAAACGGCGGACTTAAGCCGCTACTATCCCACTACAACTCTGGTGACAGGGTTTGACATCATTTTCTTCTGGGTGGCTCGCATGACCTTAATGGCGGGTTATTTTACGAAACAAATGCCTTTTAAGGATGTGTATATTCATGGTTTGGTGCGGGATGAAAATAATAAGAAAATGTCAAAATCGGCGGGGAATGGCATTGATCCCCTGCTGTTAATTGAGAAGTATGGTACTGATGCCCTGCGCTATACCTTAATTAAAGAAGTGGCGGGAGCCGGTCAGGATATTCGCTTAGAATACGATCGCCAGACGGATGAGTCTATTTCAGTGCAAGCCAGTCGAAATTTTGCCAATAAACTGTGGAATGCCTCGCGGTTTGTTTTGATGAATTTGGCGGGAGAAAATCCGGAAAGTTTAGGTCAGCTTTCGGTGGAACAACGGGAGACTTTAGACCTGAGCGATCGTTGGATTTTGTCTCGCTATTACTATACGGTGCAACAAACCCGATCCCAAATTGAAACCTATGGCTTGGGAGAAGCGGCTAAGGGGTTATACGAATTTATTTGGGGTGACTTTTGCGATTGGTATATTGAATTAGCAAAATCTCGCCTGTGGGCCGGTGGTGAAGAGAAGCGATCGGTGCAACCCATTTTGGCTACGGTGCTGGAAGGAATTTTAAAGTTGCTGCATCCCTTTATGCCCCATATCACAGAAGAAATTTGGCACACCCTCACCCAGCGATCGGACACAGAATTTTTAGCACGACAAGCTTATCCTGAAGTGGTTTCAGAGTGGCTAGATCCGGATCTGGAGCAAACCTTTGAACTGTTAACAAACACAATTCGGATTATCAGAAATCTGCGGGCAGAAGCACAGGTAAAACCTGCCCTCAAAGTGAATGCAATTTTCCACAGTGAGAATACCCAAGAACGGGAGATTTTAACGATCGGCTCTCGCTATATTCAAGATTTAGCCAAGGTTGAGGACTTAACGATCGTTGCCGATGCGAATGAAATTCCCCAGCAAAGTTTAGTGGGGGTCACGGGCACCGTGCAGATTGTCTTACCCTTAGCCGGGGTGGTGGATCTGGAGAACTTTAAAGCCAAGCTGCAAAAAGAACTAACGAAACTGGACAAAGATATTACTGGGTTTGAGAACCGCTTAAATAACCCTGGTTTTGTCAATAAAGCCCCAGAGGAACTGATTGCCAATACACGGAACTTGTTGGCAGAAGCCCAGACCCAAGCGGCAATCATCCGCGATCGGTTACAGCGGTTGTAGGGAATTTGGTGGGCGGCGTAGCCACCCACCAAATTCATCGAGGTACCCCGTAGTCTCCCCGATCAGACTCTCACGGCAGGCAAAATACTTACTTAAGGGTTAGTGTACTCCGAGATTCCCCCGACAGCCGTCAGAGGGGATAATTTTTTGTTCTGATGCTGGGTGAGAAAGCCTCAAAAGCTCGCCTGTAAAGGTTTTTGGGTCTTTGCAAAAGATGATTTTAACCCAAAATCCCAGGACTGTATATCACGGGTCAGTCTTTTATACAAGTCTCTTCATAGAATCTTTAAAACAACTTGCTTGTATTTTAAAGCTTTAGTGAAATCACGGATCTTGGCTTGAGTTTTTAAGTGGAGTCCGATACCCTCAGAGAATTACTTAAGAGCCAGGTGTGTTTTCTGTACGAGCAGTAAGACTTTTAGTTCACTACCACTACTAAGGGTTGCTCAATCGACTACTCACAGAATTTTATACGGTGCGTTGCCCTATGTTTATTAACCATTCCTTTGACCCAAACTCTTATAAAGACAGCTTTACGCCTTGCCCAGTTCGTAATCGGGTGCGGGTTATTGACTATCCTGTAACGGCTTTATCCCTTGATCAACAGACGGATTTAATTTTACGCTGGGCTCAGCAGCGATCGAGTCGTTATGTTTGTGTAGCGAATGTTCATATGCTCATGGAAGCTCATAACCATGACTCTATGTCCAAGGTGTTAGAAGGTGCAGATCTCGTTACCCCGGATGGAATGCCCTTAGTCTGGATGATGCGGATGTTGGGTATTAAGCAGCAAGAGCGGGTTTGTGGTGTTGATATTCTGGTGGATCTGTGTCAGAAGGCTTCTAATTTGAAACAGAGTGTTTACTTTTTAGGCTCTGATCAGTTCACGCTGGGCAAAATGCGCGATCGTTTAGAAGTGGAGTTTCCGAATCTGCAGGTAGCTGCTTATCATCCTCTCCCCTTCCGACCTTTAAGTGAGGCGGAAGATGCGGAGTTGATTGAACAAATTAACGCTAGTGGGGCTGGTATTGTTTTTGTCTCCCTCGGTTGTCCCAAGCAAGAGCGCTGGATGGCTGCCCACCGCGATAAAATTAATGCAGTCATGATTGGTTTAGGTGGAGCTTTTCCGGTCTATGCCGGTCTCCAAAAGCGGGCTCCTGAGTTAGTTCGGAATGCGGGTTTAGAGTGGGCGTACCGTTTAGCGCAAGAACCCAAGCGCCTCTGGAACCGCTACGCTTCTACGATTCCTCCCTTCGCCTACTTAGCCCTCAAACAGTTGACCAGTGAATAAGAGTTGGCCAGTGAATAAGTCCTTGGTATAACGTAAGCTGGAACAGTGGGACGGATGTCTTCCACTGTTCCTTTTCTGGCTTTCCATTGAAGGCGAAAAAATTTCATGAAAGAGTGCGGCGCGGATCTCCGT
>JBEAPM010000047.1:0-7161 GCA_041164445.1 Cyanobacteriota bacterium | reverse complement strand
AAGTATTTCGGACTGATCTAGAAAAACAGGTGCAGAAAATATTTAACGGTATTACTACTGTTCCCTATCTCCCTCGCCTTACTGAAAAATATGAACTGACCTTAATAGAAAAAACTACTGGGCAGGAGCGATCTGTAGCTGCATCTACGGAGAAAATCAAGTTTTGAGCTTAGCCTTCATTGCTGCCATTATTCAGCGAGTGTGGCGATGGAGTCAAAAGTCAGCCAACATGGAAGGACAAAAAACAGGTGAAAATACAGCCTTATTAATGGGGCCTGACAGTGGGAGTTTTCCCATCGTTATGGATTCTCCCTTCGGGAGCTTAGATAAATTGTACCGCCGACAGGTTAGTAGGGCATTACCTAAGCTCGTTAATCAATTAGTGGTATTAGTCAGTCCAACTCAATGGCAGGGTGAAGTTGAGGAAGAACTAAAACCCTACATTGGTAAACAATATGTACTTGTCTACAACTCGCCCAAACCTGAAGTCCAACAGGATCAAATTCATTTGTATGGTGAAGTATACCCGTTAGTTAAATTGAGTCCTAATGAGTTTGACTATACGGAAATTCTGGAGGTACCTCATGGGAATTGAGAATGCCAAACCAGAATAACTGATCATTGTCAATAGGGAATTCATCATTCATCAATAAAGCTTTATTCAATGAGAATTACCGCTTATTATTTCGTAGGAATTGTATCTATTTAGCATAGACTTAAGGAGAATAAAACAATGGCAGTTAGGATTTATATTGAGGAGGATAAAGCAGATTTATTCAGAGCATTAAAAGCTGCTGATGGTGAGCCAGGAGTGTTTCAAACTAATGGCGATATTTTGAGCTTTGCGGCAGCACTAGGCTTTAAATACCAACGACGTGTCAAGCTAGGCAAACGCTCTGCCAAGAATCCTGATCCAGTCTTACAAGAGCAGTTTCGTGATCCCCACATCATCAATCTTATTGCTGTTTTAGCCACAAATGATCCTAAAATTCTGACCACAAGTGAAGAGTACGACAAGCAACGTGTGAGTATTTTTGAAGAATATGCTAACGGTGGATTAGAAATTCTTCAAGATGAACTGAATGGAGTTATCAATTACCATTACCTAGACAAACTGCTGTTAATGTTGAAAGTAGAACGAGATGTGCCTGGCAAAATAGAGGAAGAAGAAGAAGACTTTGATTTGACTAGTTTGCTATAAAGATATAGCAATATGTTCTTATTCTCCCCAGCCTAACTGCAAACTCCCCGGCATAAACCCTTGCTCTACACCATTGACGGCGACCCGCAAAGCTCCCGTTGCGGTAATGCCCAGAATTTGCCCCAGTTCCGATTCCCCCAACTGAGTGCCCCCGAATTTAGATCCAATTGGGATCCAGCGCCCCCGGTATGCGAGCTGGGATTCATAACGGTGGATAAAATCCGCTAAGTTCGTGTGGGGATTGCACCAGGCGGCATAGCCCTGTTTTAAGCCCTTAAAAACGATCGCGGCTAATTGAGGGAGGGAAGCGATTTGGGTGAGCTTGTGATCCTGCTGATACGGGTGGAGGGCAATACCTGGAGCGGGGGGCTGATTTTGCCAATTGAGCCCAATGCCAATGACGATCGCGGGGTTGAGACGGGAATGGCGGGTTTCCACTAAAAGTCCCCCTAGCTTTTGTCTCACTAGGCACAAATCGTTGGGCCACTTTAAGGACACGGGAATCTGGTATTGCTGTAGGCCTTGAGCTACTTCCAAAGCGGCAAATAAGGGAATCAAGGAGAAGCGATCGTTTGGGATAGCCTGATCCGGTCTCAGCAAAATCCCCAAGGAAAGATAGAGCCCCCCCGGTTCTGATTGCCACGATCGTCCCCATTGCCCTCGTCCAGCGGTTTGATGCTCTGCAATGACCAGAATTTCTCTAGTGGGGGATGCACTGGCCAAGGCAGTTGACACCGCATCCCAGGCGACGCGGTTGGTGGAATCGGTTTCAGCCAAAAGAATCAATTCAAGCTGCTCATTTACCCCTTCCCCATAGCGATAAAAATCCTGCTGGAATGTGTCGGGATTAGGTTTCATACCGTTGGTAACTGTTCAAATAACTGCGCGACAACTTTTCCCGTTTTTTGATCAACTTGATTCCACTCCACCTCCCCCTCTTCATCCAGTAAGCTCTGATCAACGATCGCAGGAGGGGCATCGGGAGTATTGAGATAATTAGAGAAACAAATTTGATAACACAATTCCCAGAGATCAAACCGAGCGAGGGGCTCACCTTCCGCTTGATCCTTGGGAAAAATAAAGAGTTCATAGCCCGGATAGGGAGCCGGTAACGTCGCTAATTCCGCCTTAATAGGATCCGCTGCTTCCGGAGCGATCGTCTCCAATTGTTGGAGTAACTCTTGGCGATGCAGCTTCACAGACTCTTCTACAAACTCGGGCCAGATTTCCCGATTTTGATACTCACCGACCCACACCGATTCTTCTAAAATTTTCCGTAAATGATCAATTAAACGAATAAAAATAGGCTGAAGTAAAAGATTGGCTTGCTGCCAACTTTCGGCACTGGTGAGGTTAGGAGGCATAGAGAGTTTCCAAACGGGGAACGGAAGGCGCAAGTCGATCGTGCGGTATGCTCCTGACCTGACCTTCCAGGACAACAGACCTAGTGTACCGGTCTTTCTCCCCAACGCCACAGCGCAGCAGAACTCGCCTGACCCAGCGATCGGCAACCTTCCGGGGTAGCAGGACAAAAGGACTACAACCCTTGCAGCACTAGAGATATAGAGGATTCGACCTCCTGCAACGATTCATTACCATCTGTCAAATCTGGGAGCCATTGCATACTATTCAAGAGAAAACTGTATCTTATGTAACAAATTGTATCTTTTCTGTTTTTTCGATAATACTTGAGATACTGTATAGAGGTATACAGTTTCAGGGCACGAATTAAGCACTCAGTCGTCACCCCAACGGGATCAGAAGACCAAATGCATAACTTTAGGCCCACTTGCCAGGAGGATTACATCATGACCGTTATGACTCAAAATTTGGGTATTCAAGCTACGGAAGACACTAACGTTGTCGATCGTCTACAGACCGAAAAGACTGTGCTGCGCCACAAAATTCAACAAGAAGGGTTTGAGTTAGGGATACGTTCCAGTTCAAAATTGTCTAACGCTGATTTTCGGCACTTTCAAGCGGTTAGACCGCTGACTGCTGATTTAGATGAAGATGCCCTCGAATCGCTGTGGGCATTCCTCGATTTCAAAGGCTATCCCCAACAAGCTCGGCTGCACGATCGAGACTTTGCCCACTTATTAGAAGTAGATGCCCAAAGTCGTATTGTTTTTGCCCAAAGTTGGGTCGATGGCGTATTGTCTGTATGGCAAAGCATTCAAGAACAAGTTCAGTCCAACTCCGATCTGTCCGTAGATTGTCAAGCCGCACTAGATATTGCCCGTGCAACTCAAGAATTGCAAGTTGAAGATGAAAATAGAGTTGATCAAGCGCAAACTGAAAAAGCAGTTCTACTTCATAAAGTTCAACAAGAAGGTTTTGAATTAGGGGTACGTTCCAGTTCCAAACTGACCCAGCAAGATTTTCAACATTTTGAAAAAGTGAACCCCGTAGCCGCCCATTTAGATGAAGATGCTTTGGACTATCTGTGGACATTCCTCGATTTCAAAGGCTATCCCCAGCAAGCGCGACTGCACGATCGGGACTTCGCCCATTTATTAGAAGTGGATGCCCAAAGCCGTATTGTGTTTGTCCAAAGTTGGCTAGATGGCGTATTGTCTGTATGGCAAGCCATTCAACATCACAACTAGACAATCTTCAGGTACCTCGAAATATCGGCGACTAGCTTAAGGCGGCAGAGTGCGGCGCGGAGCGCTGTACTCTGCCGTTAAATTTTTTCGCGTTCAGTAGTAAAGTCGGATCCCGACACTCAAAGTTTCCCTAAAAGCCATCCCAAGGGCTCACCTCAATCACCCCTTTGGGCGTAAAAACGGCTCGAAATTCTGCATAACCACCGGAGGCTGCTTCAGGTTCACTGATTTTGAGCCCAGCAAACCCTAATTCTGAGAGGTATTGCCCTGCACCAGCAGAAGCGGGCGCAAAATTGACAATCCGTCCCCCTTCATCCACTTCAAACCGGAAAATCACAGAATTATCAAAGCTTGGGGAAATCGTCCATTGCTCATCCAGTTGACTCCGCAACTGCTCATTGAGGGCTTTGAGGACATTGGGATCGCTAATGGCTTCACCCCGTTCCAATTGCGGTGAGGTGACGGTAGGGACAGTAGTGGTCTCGGGAGAAGGTACACTGGTTTCCCCTGAAACGGGCACGATCGGGTCGTCGGGGAAGCCGTGCCAGGGATTGACCTCAATGCGGCCTTGTGGGGTTAAGACCACCTTAAAGTCCGTGAGATTTTCGGTACTGCCCTCCGGTGCAACGGTCAATAAGTCCGGAAGGGGGGTATTGTTTTCGTAGCGGGCAGAGCGATCGTTATCTGGCCGGTAGCCTCGAATTTCTCCTTCGGCGTTCACGCTGACCCGATAGGTTAAATTCTCGCTGTAGGTTGGTGCTTCTGTCCAAGCAACATCAATTTGCTCGTAGATTTTGCTATTGAGGGCTAATAAGGTTTCCCGGGTGTGAATGGGGGCATTTTCGGCATCAGTGCCGGGGGGGTTTGCCGCTGTTTCCGCATCATTTTGCGAGGAGGTTCCCTCCTGGCCAGGCAAGCTGGGATCGACTAAGGGGCGCTGAATTTCGGGGACGGGTGCGAAGAAAAAGAGCGCAGCGGCAGTGGCTAGGCTGGCAATTCCCAGTGTAGGGGCTGCCGTTCGCTGAATGAGGGGCTGATGCTCCGCCACATCCCCACGACTGAGGGGATTTAGCGGTAGCGTAAGTTGGGGTAAGGTCAGGGGATCCGCCAAGAGTTGATCCAAGGCCTCCACCAGATCAAAAAATTGTACCGTGTTCAAAGTGATGCGGCGGCTCGGTTCCGTCGGGTTAGGGGCTTGCGGGGGAATGTCGTAAACTTGCAACTCATGTTGATCCGGGGCTAAGACACGAATTTGCACCGGAGAAGCCCCCGCTTGACATTGGGGATGGGGAACGCCACTGAGACACTGTTGAGCATAGTGACTCACCGCTGCCATTAAGCTGGTGAGGAAATCAATTCCCCCCGATAAGGGGTCAGATTCTCCCGATAAATAACAGTCTAAATTCATCAACACCCCTAGGCGTTGAGAATAGCCAATCTCCCCCGTGGTATCGGCTAAGCCATCCACTAAGAGGGTGCAATTGGGCAAGTTATACCGTCGTTGTAGCTGCATTACAGTTCACCATCAAACAAACTAACCCAAAACCGTTGTGTACCAGCGGTTCCGGTACAAAATAACAGTTGTTTTAAGATCCCTAGCGCCAACTGGTTCAGTTTGTCGTCATCGTTATAGACCATAACAGCGGCTCGCTTAGGGTTCATCCGCGATCGAAAATGGGCTCTAAATCGTTCTAAATAGTCTGCTAGACGGAAATGATGCTGAGGAGAAAGTCCTTTTTCCTCTAGTTTTTGATAGGCCAAGAGTAACTCTCGGATAGGCACCGTGAGGCGACGGGCGAGGTTACAGGCGATCGCCACCATGGCCTTCGCTTCTGGCTGGGTGAGGGGAATCCGCTGAGTATAGCGACGCAGGGGATTGGTACTGCGCAACTGCCAGAGATAAACGCGATGTTTCAAGATGGGCTTCAAATCCAGTTCTTGAGCCACCAAAAGAATGGCCTCTGATCCACCCAAATCCAGCGCTTCGATCGCCAGAAGGATGAGATCAATTTGCTGGCGGGCCCGCCGTGGACAGGAATGACCCCGCAAGGGCATGTCGGGTAAACTGCTCAAGACAGAGGGGATGGAAGTATCTGAAGGCGTTGACACAGGAGGTGGGGCAGTAACAGAAGCATTCATAGTCAAAAGAGACCGTTAGCAAGTCGCAAGCAGCAGATTTTACCATGCGTTCCCTACTCTACCATTCCCGTCTAGTTCTGGTCACCTTTGCCGGGACAACTTCAAGAGGGGGACTTTCCCAAAGGGGGTCTGAATTTTGGGCAGACCTGGGGCAGGTCTGGAGTAGAAGCCGATCGTGTTAAAGTTTGACGGATTGTAGGGTCGCCCGAGGATTGTAATTGCGAATTTCGCGGACTTTTTCGTAGGCTTTACGCTCCGCATCCGTCAAGCTTTTGGGGGGCGTAATGGAAATTTTGACCATTTGATCGCCCCGTTTTCCTTTTTTCGGCCAGCCCTTACCCCGCAGCCGTAGGGACTGTCCCGATCGCACTCCAGGGGGCACCTGAACGCTGACGGCTCCATCGGGCGTTGGCACTTCGATCGTTGTGCCCAGTACCGCCTCATCCGGGGCAATGGGAACTTCGCAGAGCAGGTTATCTTCTTCTAGCTGAAAAAAATCGTGGGGTTTGAGATCAATGACCAAGTACAGATCTCCCCGCACCGATTGATAAGGATGCATTTGTCCCTTGCCTTTTAAGCGAACCCGACTGCCGGGTCGCACGCCAGGGGGAATTTTGACCTCGATGGTTTCGCCTCCCACGTTGAGTCGCTTTTGCACGCCATGAAAGGCTTCGGCAAAGGTCAGGGTTAAATTGGTCTCTCGATCGAGGGTGGTGGTATTCGGACTTGCGGTACCCGGTGGGTTAAAGCCACCAAAACCGCTACCGGAGGTCGCACCGGGCCGATAACCGTAAGCGCTGCCTGCATTCCGCCCCAACAGTTCATTAATAAACTCTTCAAAACTGGTGAAATCAGAAAAGCCAAAGTCTTCAACGCCGCCTCGAGGGGCTCCGGTGCCCGGTTGTCCCATCTGTTTCCAATATTGGCCAAACTGATCGTATTTACGGCGCTTGTCCGCATCCGACAAGACTTCGTAGGCCTCGTTAATTTCCTTAAAACGAGTTTCTGCCGTCTTATTATTGGGGTTTAGATCGGGGTGATATTGCCGGGCTAAACGTCGGAAAGACTTTTTAATTTCGTCGGCATCGGCTGATCGGGCTACCCCCAGAATTTCATAATAATCTTTGAAATCGGTCGCCGCCATGAGCCCCGCCTCTCCTTGTGGTGCAAAATGACTAAAGTTCTTTTAAGAATAAACCCCATTGTGCCATG
>JBEAPM010000046.1:0-13471 GCA_041164445.1 Cyanobacteriota bacterium | reverse complement strand
ACCTCCCATGCCCATGCTCACCCAGACTTTCGAGTGTGGGGGTTACTGGTCTTCCTCATTTCCGAATCTCTGATGTTTGGGGGCTTGTTTGCCGCTTATCTGGTTCTGCGCGGTGGTGCCGCAGTGTGGCCGCCGGAAGGAACAGAAGTAGAGCTATTGCTACCCACCATCAACACCATCATCCTGGTGTCGAGTAGCTTTGTGATTCACTTTGGCGATGAGGCGATTAAAAAAGGAAATGTGCAGGGATTACGGCTGTGGTACATTGCCACCGCTGCAATGGGCATCATCTTTTTGGCGGGACAGGTTTATGAATACTTGACCCTTGGCTATGGCTTAACCACCAATACCTTTTCTAATTGCTTTTATGTCATGACCGGTTTCCATGGCTTACACGTTTTTGTGGGGGTATTGTTGATTCTTGGCGTACTGTGGCGATCGCGTCGGGAAGGTCACTATTCTGATCACAAGCATACTGGCGTAGAAATGGCAGAAATTTATTGGCACTTTGTGGACATTATCTGGATTGTGCTCTTTACCCTGCTGTATTTGATGACCACGGTATTCGCTTAAGGTCTTATCCCTGGTTCCCTTGGCTGTTACTTCAGATAACCCCTGCCCCCTCTCCAGTCTCCCTTCGAGCAGATGGAGAGGGGGTATTTTGATGCCAAGATAGGCTCAGCCCAATCCCTTTGCCAGGAGGAGTTCGGGTCTAGTAATCCGCAAATAATGGTTAATCCCGACTAAAAAAGTCGGGATTTGTTGACGACAAAATAAGCTTGTGTTAGTCTAATTTTCATCGTTAAAGCACTAGACCTAAGCGCAAGTCCCAAGTCCTTCGGGTTCAAGGCTTTCCCCTTAGATTCAGTTATTTTTATAGGAGTACAGTCATGGTATTAACCGCAACTTTAGAGGAACAGGTATTGCAGGGTCGGACTACGGCTAACTTTAAAGAACTACAGTGTAAGGAATGTGGCTCTGTCCACGAAGCGAAGGCGGTGCATGTTTGTGAGTATTGCTTTGGCCCCCTGGAAGTGGTTTATGACTATGATGCAATCCGCTCCCAAGTCAGCCGTGAAACGATCGCTGCGGGGCCCCACTCTATTTGGCGTTATCGGTCATTTTTACCCGTAGCAACAGACAACTATATTGATGTCGGAACAGGGTTAACCCCCTTACTCAAAGCAAATCGTCTCGCCCGTCGCCTAGGTTTAAAGAATTTATATATTAAAAATGATGCCGTTAATATGCCCACCCTGAGTTTCAAAGATCGGGTGGTTTCCGTTGCCCTCAGTCGGGCTCGGGAACTGGGCTTTACCACCGTATCCTGCGCCAGCACCGGCAACTTGGCCAACTCCACCGCTGCGATCGCTGCCCATGCCGGTTTAGATTGCTGCGTCTTTATCCCTGCGGATCTCGAAGCCGGTAAGGTCTTGGGAACCCTCATTTATGATCCCACGGTAATGGCCGTTAAAGGCAACTATGACCAAGTCAACCGCCTCTGTTCTGAAGTTGCCAATACCCACGGCTGGGGATTCGTTAATATCAACCTCCGCCCCTACTATTCCGAAGGCTCCAAGACCTTAGGCTTTGAAGTTGCTGAGCAACTGGGCTGGCAATTACCGGATCATGTGGTGGCTCCCTTAGCCTCCGGTTCCTTGTTTACCAAAATCTATAAAGGTTTCAAAGAGTTTGTTAAGGTGGGCTTAGTGGAAGACAAAGATGTACGTTTCAGTGGTGCTCAAGCAGAAGGTTGCTCCCCCATCGCCCAAGCCTTTGTCGAAAATCGGGACTTCATCGCCCCTGTCAAACCCAATACGATCGCTAAATCCATTGCCATTGGCAACCCGGCCGACGGCGTTTACGCCTTAGAAATTGCCCGCAAGACCAACGGCAATATTGCCTCCGTAACCGATGCGGAAATTGTTGAAGGCATGAAACTCTTAGCCGAAACCGAAGGAGTCTTTACCGAAACCGCCGGAGGCACCACGATCGCCGTGCTGAAAAAATTAGTTGAAGCCGGTAAGATTGATCCCGACGAAACCACCGTTGCCTACATCACCGGAAATGGTCTCAAGACCCAGGAAGCCATTCAAGGCTATATTGGTGAACCCCTCACCATTGAACCCAAGCTCACCAGCTTCGAGCAAGCCCTAGAGCGGGCCCGTACCCTCGATCGTCTAGAGTGGCAACAGGTTCTTGTTTAGGGAGTAGGGGTTAGGTGATAGGGATCAGGTGATAGGGGTTTGGGTTAGATTTCAGGGGTTAGGCAGATCCCTGGTTTCTGGGGAATAAACTGAATCGGTTGACTCCGTTCGATAAGAAACCAGGGATCCCTTAATCCACACATCTTATTCATCCCTATTTTCTAAAACCTAAAACCTAAACCTTAAGACCTATTCCCTTCTCAAACTCAAAATTCAAAACTCAAAATTCAAAACTCTCCAACAATGGCTGTTACCGTTCTCATTCCGACTCCCCTGCAAAAATTTACCCAAGAAAAAGCTTCCCTGGAACTGGAAGCCACAAGTATTCAAGAGCTTATTGATGCCTTGGAGCAGGCTTGCCCCGGCATTAAAGAGCGTATCTGTGACGATGACGGTAAGCTGCGACGCTTCCTCAACTTTTACGTGAATAGTGAAGACATTCGATTTTTAGAAGGACAAACTACGACCTTAGCTGATGGCGATGAAGTCAGCATTGTGCCTGCCGTTGCAGGGGGGTAAGGGATTCTTAGGTCATGCTGCTTTCTGATAATCCCCTTGATAATCCCACCTTGTTGTCCTCAGATCCTCAACTCATTCTGGCGGTCAAACGACTACATCGGGTGAAAGTCACAGCGCGATGGGTCTTGAATGGCCTCGTGAGCCTGATTGCCATCCCCTTTGGCCTGTGGGATTTGTGGGCAGAAATTCAACTCTGGCGGCAACATTTTACCTGGGTAGCGGTACGCTATGGCTTGGCCTTTCACCCCTGGGCAACTCTAGCGATCGTCACGTCTGTTGCCCTCGTCACCGCTACCCTGATTTGGCAAAGTCGTAATATCCTCTGGGGGCTCCCTCAGAAAGAGCAATATCGTTTACAGCAACAAGCCCTAAAAATTCGAGAGAAGGGCAAACGATCGCCGCTCTGGCGCTGGGTTTGGCAAGATCTTCCCTGAAATGGGTATCAACTTAAGGCGGAAGAGTGCGGCGCGAAGCGCCGCACTATTACATTAAATTTTATCGCTTTCAGTGGAAAGCCCCTAAAGTTCTATCTGGGTTTTAATCTCTTCGGGAAAATCGGGAACGTGGGACGTTAAGCACCTCTCCCCCGTACAGCAGTGGCTGGATTGACTGGGGAAACCCGGAGAATCATCAGATTTTGTCCGGCTTTTGGCTGGTCGGGTTGAACAAAAGTGATAGACCAATCCTAGGTTCGGTTCACCCATTCTCCTCCAAGCCTATGAAATTTGATTACAGCACCGTGGTCAATGCCCTGCGCCAAGAAGCAGACACCCAGGCAAATCTACAGCCGCTTCGCAACGATCGCTGTAATCCCCTCTTTTTTTGCCACCCCAAGCCAACAAATCAAGTTTTTCTGCTTTTTCATACCTTTACCGCCAGTCCAGATCAGTTGCGGGATGTGGGCTATGCCCTTTTTGAAGCGGGATATAACGTTGTCATTCCCCTACTGCCAGGCCATGGACTCCAGGGAACCTGGAGTTGTGCCTCTCCTCCCCCCTTACCCTTACACCGCCGCGTGTATGAAGAGTTTGCGCTGCGCTGGTTGAAGCGCTCCCGGATTTTAGGGGATTCCATTGCCCTAGGGGGCGTGGGCACAGGAGCAACCCTTGCCACGGGCTTAGCAGCCCAGTGTCCCTCTCAGATCCAACGGCTGCTGTTATTGGATCCCTATATGCCTTCCGCCTCATCCTCGCCCCATCCATTATTGCCCTATCAATTGGTCACCACAACCCAAACGGATGCGACTGGTGAACCTTACTGGCAATGGATTATTCCCCGCCAAGCTGAAACCCTAGCGGGATACGACGGCTTTCCCCCTCGATCGCTAGAAGTCTGGTTTGAATTAGCCCAAGAGGTCTGGAAACGATCGCAGGTGAGTCCTTTGCCTCCGGTTTTGGTAGTGGGGAGTGAGCGGGAGCGGGCCCTAGCGGATGAAACCAGCCGCCTCTTTTGTGAATATGTTCGGCAATATCAACCGAAAGCTTGGCACCTTTACTACAACCTGGTTCTCGATCTCAGCCATGCCTTGCTCAGTGCCCTACCCGAAGTGGATTCCCAGTACCTTGCACGATTGATCCAACAGTACGCCAAACTAGAAATCACCTCAGATCCTCCGAGCCGGTTGGCAACCGCAAAAAGTTAAGAACCACGATCGCCCCACAGAAAAAAGACCTTGTCCAGATCCAATACGGTAAGGGCTGATTTTCATGTTCTTAAAAGGTGACCACGTTCAATTTTTCCGCTTTCAGTGGAAAGCCAAAAATTACCTCAATTCACTTTATCCTGATTAGCGATCGTTCATTTTGTAAAGTAGTGCCATAGACATCTTCCCCGGTTATGAGCTATGCAAATCTTAGAAGATTTGATGTTTTTCGATCGCTATAAAGAACGATTTTATGTCCGTCGTTGGAACGAAGCGATCGTTTATCGATACTGTTTATTAATCCCGATGGAAACCGAAGATCATGTGGGACTGAGTATTTTAGATCCCGCCGGATTTGAATTATTTTTAGAAGGGTGTTATGGCTGTCGATTTGGGAGTGCAGCAGATGCTTTAGTGGCAGGAATTAAAGCGGTTGATCAATATATTCAAGAGGCTTTACATCGCAATTCAATTCACTGAACAATAATTCAAGTCATCATTCTCCGCTGAAAATAGCAAACTTAACCCAAAATTTCAGCCCCCAATCTTACTGCAAGCTATCCGCTCACAATCTCAAGCCAAAAACTCAAGTAAACCTCGAAAAGTTCAATATTTCCCCCTCAGATCCGCACAAAAGTAGAAATGCTAAGGGGCGGCTGCGCCGCTCACCACAATGAATTCAAGCACCTTCAACCCAAACTCAATGCAATCTGGCTTTCCACTGAAAGCGAAAAAATTGAATGGAAGAGTGCGGCGCTCCGCGCCGCACTCTTCCGCCATAAGTTGGTAGCCTGCAATCTGAAGCTAAGCAGCAGTTAGACTACATTTTTTGAGGGCTTTAGCCCTCACTACCAGTGGATCCATCTGAACATTCAATAACAACTTAAGCCAACCCCTGTCGCCAAAATACGGCACTCGTGCGCCGAACATTCCGCCTAACTCCAGCAGTCCTCAATTAGTTGTCAGGACTAGACTGCTGAAACCGTTTTGTGGTGTGCGCCCTTCGGGCGCAACCCATTTAGGATTGCGGTATTGATAACCTGAACCGGAAACAATAGACTCACCGCATCATCCAGAGGTGTGGAGAGGGGCAAGATCCCTAAAATGCCGCGCCCCCAGCAAAGTTAACGATCGCCCCGAATCCTCCCCAGGAATTGCCTCGCCACTGCCCCAGGGATCCCTTTCCCTCATCAATTCCTCTGGATCCTCACTGCCTCAATATCAAGGCAGTGTTTTTTTGTGCAGAAGGTGAGATGTTACGAAATGCAACGTATAATGAAGAAACGACAAGCTAAAGAAAAGTTTAAAAAGGGAACAATAGTCTAAATGCGTGTGGCGATCGCTGGAGCAGGGTTAGCGGGTTTATCCTGTGCAAAATACTTGGTAGATGCCGGTCATACTCCCGTAGTTCTGGAACGACGAGATGTTCTGGGGGGCAAAGTGGCCGCCTGGAAAGATGAAGACGGAGACTGGTACGAAACCGGTCTTCACATCTTCTTCGGAGCCTACCCCAATATGCTGCAACTGTTCAAAGAACTGGGCATTGAGGATCGGTTGCAGTGGAAATCCCATTCTATGATTATGAATCAGCCCAATAATCCTGGGGTGTATTCTCGCTTCGATTTCCCTGATATTCCAGCCCCCTGGAATGGTGTTGCGGCAATTCTGCGCAACAATGACATGCTGACCTGGGAAGAAAAAATCAAATTCGGCATCGGTTTAATTCCCGTGATGCTGCGGGGGCAGGCCTATGTGGAAGAAATGGATGCCTATTCCTGGACGGAGTGGCTACAGCGCCATGGCATTCCTGAACGGGTCAATGATGAAGTTTTCATTGCCATGGCTAAGTCTTTAAACTTTATTGGCCCCGATGAAATTTCCGCCACCATTATCCTCACCGCCATGAACCGCTTTCTCCAAGAGCGTTACGGGTCTAAAATGGCATTCTTGGATGGGGCTCCCCCCGAGCGTCTCTGTCAGCCCTTAGTGGACTACATTAGCGATCGAGGGGGGGAAGTTCGCCTCAATGCACCGATTCAGGAATTTGTCCTCAATGCCGATCATTCCGTCAAGGGATTTCGGATTACGGGAGAATCGGAACTCTTCACCGCCGACTGTTACGTCTCTGCGATGCCCGTGGATCCCCTGAAACTAATGCTGCCGGAACCCTGGCGAGCCATGCCCTACTTCCAACAACTAGACGGATTGGAAGGGGTGCCGGTGATTAATCTTCATCTCTGGTTCGATCGTAAACTAACGGATATTGACCACCTGCTCTTTTCTCGATCGGATCTCCTCAGTGTTTACGCTGACATGAGCAATACCTGCCGCGAATATGCCAACCCCGATCGATCCATGCTGGAGTTAGTTTTAGCCCCGGCCCAAGACTGGATTGGTCAATCCGACGAAGCGATCGTTGCCGCCACTATGGAAGAATTAAGAAAACTCTTTCCCCAGCACTTTGGCACAGAAAACCCAGCCCAATTGTTAAAATCCAAAGTGGTCAAAACGCCACGCTCAGTATACAAAGCGACCCCTGGTCGTCAACAACATCGCCCGGATCAGGTCACTCCGATTAGCAACTTCTTCTTGAGCGGAGATTTCACAATGCAGCGCTACTTGGCCAGCATGGAAGGAGCGGTGCTTTCTGGTAAGCTGACAGCAAGAGCGATTACAGAAGCTATGCTGTCGGTCTCTTCTACTCCTGCTCATGCTTAGCCGTCCCCCTGAATCAGCACCTTAGCCTGATCCTGCCCTTTTCCATCTCACGCTGTCTGCGAATGCTGCAACTGACACCTCCAGTCCCGACCCGCAATCTGCATCCTGTCCCCCAGACCTCCCTAGAAGAGTCCTATGAAATCTGTCGCAAAATTACGGCGGAATATTCTAAGACTTTTTACATGGGCACCTTGCTCATGCCCCCCGAACAACGGCGGGCGATCTGGGCAATTTATATGTGGTGTCGCCAGACCGACGAACTGGTAGATGGGCCCAAGGCAGGAGAAACGACCTTGGAAACCCTCAATCGCTGGGAAGCGCATTTAGAATCATTATTTGCAGGCAGTCCCATTAACGATGTGGATGTAGCGCTCGTAGATACATTGCAGCGCTTTCCCCTCGACATTCAGCCGTTTCGAGACATGATCGAAGGGCAGCGCATGGATCTCTATCGCAGTCGGTACCAGTCCTTTGAGGAATTACGGCTATATTGCTACCGGGTTGCGGGCACCGTAGGACTCATGTCCACCGCCGTGATCGGTACCGAGTCTCCCCCTCAGTCCCCCTGGAACCCCGAACCGTCTGACCCACCCATCGAAGAAGCGGTAGCCCTAGGCATTGCCAACCAGTTAACCAATATTTTGCGGGACGTGGGGGAAGACGCTCGACGGGGCCGCATTTATATTCCCCTGGATGAGTTAGCCCTCTTTGACTATACAGAAGCAGATTTAATTGCCGGAGTGCTAGACGATCGCTGGCGGGCACTCATGCAATTCCAACTGCAGCGGGCCCGTAAATACTACGCCGAAGCCGAGCGAGGGATTACCGCCCTCAGTCACAATGGTCGCTGGCCCGTCTGGGCCTCCCTCATGCTCTACAGCCAAATTTTAGATGTTATTGAAGAAAATGGGTATGATGTCTTTACTCGTCGCGCTTATGTGCCCTTAGGCAGAAAGTTATGGAATTTGCCCACTGCCTTATTAAGAGCGATCGTCCTTTAAGCTGATTTTGTAAGCTGATGGTAAGCAACTATGGAAACCTATAGAATCTTAGCCCTAGACGGTGGTGGATTTCGAGGTGTACTTTCCGCGATCCTACTCAAAGCAGTTGAGCAAGCCATACAAGAAAGATTCGGTCCCGATAAACGGCTGAATCAGTATTTTGATTTAGTCGCAGGCACCTCCACGGGGTCTATTTTAGCCGCCGGTATTGCCCTGGGAATTGAAGTAGACACCCTCTTAAAACTCTACAAAGATCATGGTGCCCGAATTTTCCCCGCCCGGATTCGCAACACTCGTAAGTTTACCAATGTGACCCGAGGCTTTTTCCCCGCCTTTCTCTATCCCCACGAAGCCGGTTGGCCCTGGCAAGACCAAGGCTTAGCCATTGTTCTCAAAGAACAGCTCCAGGCAACGAAGGACGCGCTCTTAAAAGACCGTTATCAGCCTGGCAAGCCCGTCACCATTCAAGATATTGCCAAACCTATTCTGCTCATTCCCGCCTTTAATACTGAACAACGCCGGATGGATTGGTTTGTCAGCAACAACGATCGCAACCCCCTCTGGTATGACGATACCGAGGTTTGGAAATTTTGTGTCTGCTCCGCCTCTGCTCCGACCTTTTTCCCTCCCTATCAACTGGATCGGCAGGAGTCGGGAAACTCCTGGAAAGAAACCTATATTGACGGCGGCATTGCAGCTAATAACCCCGCCCTGATCGCCCTAGCCCATGCTCGCTATGCCCTAGATACGACAAAATTTGGACACTCCTTAGAGTTAGATGAAATTTCCATTCTCTCCATTGGTACCGGTAGACCCACGGATCCATTGTCCTATAAAGAGGTGAAAAGTTGGGGGTTGGCCCAATGGGCCATGCACTTGAGTGACTTATTTTTGCCCGCGCCCAATGATGTGACGGATCAAGCCCTGTGGCAACTGATTCGCGGCAATGAACCGGAAAAAACTAAACGCATCCTCCGCTTGGATTTTGACATTAAAATTACGGAGTCTGAAGGGAAGGAACTCCAGCAAATTGACAATCCCGATCTCTATGAAACCTTTGTCAAAGTGGCAACCAATTATTTAGAGAATGCTCACGTTAACACCAATCCAGAGGAGAAGATCCCGGTGCAACAAGCGATTCGTAACTTCGTTCAAAATAACTAAAGAGAACGAGACTGTGGGGCGGCAGTTGAACTCTTGCCCCTTCAATTCAAGCTAGAGGCAGCGAAGCCGATCGGCGCATCAGACCCCTAGGATCTAGGGCGCGTCATCCATTCAGTCCAGAACCCTTACGGTAGGACTTTAGTCGCGCCCGTGCCAGTTGTACAGCTAGGGGCTGAAAAAAGCACAGCATAGGCACTCATCGTGAACGGATGACAACCTAGACGCAGTGCTCTAATCTTAGTGAAGCTTTTTAGATCAGCTTTAAGACCTTAACCATGAAAAAGAGGGTGACGGCTGTTCCAAACGCTAAAGTGAGTAAGCCGCCGTAATAGGGTAGAGTGGAAAATACAGATTCCATAGTTTATTTCCTTAAAGTCGTTACAAAATGAAACGGGCATAGGCGGTGAAGTCAGCACAGCTTGTCCACCTCGCTAAGTCGTTCTTAGCCTTTCTTATTCAACCACATTCTTGGAATTCACTACCCCCGAACTATGGCAAATCTTTTCGTGACGGGAGCCGCTGGATTTATTGGCTATCACCTCTGTCAACATTTACTGCAGCATGGACATCAGATTACGGGCATTGATAACCTCAATTCTTACTATGATGTTGACCTCAAAAAGTCACGGGTAGCAGCATTACAAGAGGGTAGGCAAAGCGATCGTTTTCAGTTTGTTTGTCTGGATCTCAGCGATCGAGAAGCGGTAGCCGCGCTTTTTCAACGGATTAAGCCCCAGCAGGTCATTCATCTGGCGGCTCAGGCGGGGGTACGTTACTCCTTGGAAAATCCCCATGCCTATGTGGACAGCAACTTAGTGGGCTTTGTCAATATTTTGGAAGGCTGTCGCCATACCCAAGTTGAGCATCTGCTTTATGCATCTTCCAGCTCTGTTTATGGTGCAAATCGAGTGATTCCCTTTTCTGTGGAGCAGAGTGTGGATCATCCCATTAGTTTATATGCTGCCACCAAAAAAGCCGGGGAATTAATGGCCCATACCTATAGCCATCTTTACGGTTTGCCCACGACGGGTCTGCGCTTCTTTACGGTGTATGGCTCGTGGGGTCGTCCCGATATGGCCTACTTTAAGTTTACCGAGCGTATTTTTAACGATCGTCCCATTGAGGTCTATAACCACGGTGCGATGCGACGGGATTTTACCTACATTGATGATGTGGTGGACATGATTGAGCGGTTGATGCCCTGTATTCCAACCGCCAGCGACAATCCAGAGGATTTACTCAACCCGGGTACCAGTACAGCCCCTTACTGTGTTCATAACCTGGGCAATCATCAGCCCGTTGAATTGCTGCGCTTTATTGAAATTTTAGAAGAAGCGATCGGGAAAACGGCGATCAAGACCTTTCTGCCCCTTCAACCTGGGGATGTCTTAGAAACCTATGCCGATACGGATTCACTCTATAAAGCGATCGGGACTCGTCCTCGCATTTCCCTAGAAGAAGGGTTGCCTCAGTTCGTGAAGTGGTATCGAGATTATTATCAGGTTTAAGCGGAATAGCTCCACAGGAGGATAAAACGAGGAGAAAACAATGATCACGGTTGCCCCACCCCTAAGTCTTGATGTTTTTTTGCAACAGCCTGAAACAAAGCCTGCTCGTGAATATTTCCACGGTGAAAGTATCCCTAAACCGATGCCGACCACTCGTCATTCTCTCTTGCAATTTCAACTGGCTAAATTGATTAATGAGCTAACCCTGAGCCAGAAGATTGCCTGTGCCTTACCAGAATTGCGTTGTACCTTTGGTGGTCAATCGATCGTTCCGGATCTTGCAGTCATCCTTTGGTCTAATTTACAACTCAATCAAGCCCAAGAGCCCTTAGATGCTGTAACGATCGCTCCGGACTGGCTCATTGAAATTCGGTCCCCCAACCAAAGTAATAATCGAGTCCTGGCTAAAATCTTTTTTGCTTTAGATCAGGGAACTCAACTCGGTTGGTTAGTTGATCCAGACGATCGTTCTATTTTGATCTGTGAACCTCAAAAACAACCCAGTTACTGCACCGGTCAAATGGAATTGCCTGTCCTCAGTGCTATTCCCCTAAACCTTACGGCAGAGCAAGTTTTTCAGTTGATGAAGTTAAGCTGATCAGTTTGCCACTGAAAACCAAAAAAAATTGAATAGAAGAGTGTGGCGCTCCGCGCCGCACTCTTTCGGCTTAAGTTGGTCACCATGACAAGCTGAGAATGGAGGGACTAAGTATGGCAACTTAGACTACCAGATTTTTGGCTAAAGAGCAGATTTTCCTGATAGTTAATGGGACAATCAATGACACTCGGAACACTTTGTTCTAAAGCCGTTTTTAGCGTTGGAATAAAGTCTTCTGTTTTTTCCAAACGATAGCCTTTTAGTCCCATACTTTCCGCCAGTTTCACAAAATCTGGATTGCCAAAACTAATACAAGACGATCGTCCGAAATAGCTTTTTTGTTTCCATTCGATGAGACCGTACCCCCCATCGTTAAAAATAATGGTGACAAAAGGCGTATTGATCCGCAGGGCAGTTTCTAATTCCTGGACATTCATCATAAAGCCCCCATCCCCCGTCACGGCAACAACTTTGCGTTCAGGATGAACTAACTTAGCCGCTAAACCACCCGGAATAGCAATGCCCATCGCGGCAAACCCATTGGAAATTAAACAGGTGTTTGGTTGCAAACAATGATACTGACGAGCCATCCACATTTTGTGCGCCCCAACATCAGAAATGACAATATCCTCTGCTCCCATGACCGATCGTAGATCGTAAATTAATTTTTGGGGTTTAATGGGAAAGCTTAGATCCTGAGCATATTGTTCATAATCCTCACGAATTTCAGACCGTAAACTAATACCGTAGGGATCGGGCTTTCCTTTACGATCGCAACGGCGCAAAATCTCGATCAAACTATCGGAAATATCACCCACAACTTCCACTTCAGGAATATAGCTCTGATCAATTTCGGCCGGTAGGGTTCCCAAGTGAATGATCTTAATCTTTCGATCAGGATTCCAACGTTTTGGAGAGTATTCAATTAAGTCATACCCGATCGCAATGACTAAATCGGTACGATCGAAACCACAACTAATAAAGTCCCGTTGCTGTAGACCCACCGTCCATAAGGCCAAGGGATGGGTATAGGGAATAACCCCCTTGCCCATGAAGGTATTGGCCACGGGAATATTGAGTTGGGTTGCAAATTCCGTGAGGGCTGGTGCAGCATTGGCACGAATGGCTCCATTGCCCACTAAGATCAAGGGATTTTGGGCTTGGGAAATCAAAGTAGCCGCTTCGTTAAAACTTTGGTAGGCCGCATAAACTTTTTCCCGTTGATCCCGTCGGAGGGGAACTCCCACGGCTTCCATTGCCGCAATATTTTCCGGTAAGTCAATATGCACCGCTCCCGGTTTTTCGGATTGGGCCACCTTAAAAGCCTTCCGCACAATCTCAGGGGTATTGCTGGGCCGGACAATTTGCTTACTCCACTGGGTGACGGGGGAAAACATGGCCACCAAATCCAAATATTGGTGAGATTCAATGTGCATCCGATCCGTTCCCACCTGCCCCGTAATGGCAACCAAGGGGGCACCGTCTAAGTTGGCATCTGCCACCCCTGTCATAAGATTCGTCGCCCCTGGTCCCAAAGTGGACAAACAGACCCCGGCTTTACCCGTCAACCGGCCATAGACATCTGCCATGAAAGCAGCTCCCTGCTCATGGCGAGTGGTAATGAACTGAATGGGGGAGTGATCGATGGCTTCGAGGATGTGGAGATTTTCTTCCCCCGGTAAGCCAAAAATATACTCTACGCCTTCATTTTCCAAGCACTTTACTAACAATTCTGCTGTGTTCTGCATTACGCCGCTCCCGGACCGCCAATAAATATACTTCCAGCATAGCAAGAGGGTGAGTCCAGTGTTACAGCGCTTATAGTGTCTCATTACTAAAGTAGGGATTTTACGGCTCTGATCAGGTAAGCTGTAGCATTATGTCAATGGATGCTGCTCTACAGAACCGAATTGTCTCCTTCATCTGGTCGATCGCTGATGATTGTCTGCGGGATGTATTACAAAATTTGGGCACCCCTGGTACTGGCCCGCCCCTAAGCCGGGGCAGTGGATTAAGTATGAAACAGATCGTGAGCTACGGGATACGGAGAATGTTCCGTTGAATGGGTATCAACTTAAGCCGAAAAAGCTAGACTAAGAGGGGATCGTAGCTCC
>JBEAPM010000045.1:0-9700 GCA_041164445.1 Cyanobacteriota bacterium | reverse complement strand
TGCTGATTCAGCCCTCTATCAGGCCAAGTCGGCTGGGCGCAATAATTATCAAGTTTACGATCGTAGTATTTCCACTCAGTCTCCTGAAAGTCTAGCGATCGAGCGAAAGCTACGGTTTGCCATCGATCGCAATGAATTTATTCTCTACTATCAGCCCCAGGTTGATATTTATACCCAAAAAATTATTGGCGTAGAAGCTTTAATTCGCTGGAATAATCCCGAATCTGGATTTATGTCCCCCGGTGTATTTATTCCCTTAGCAGAATCCTCGGGGTTAATTATTCCGATTGGGGAATGGGTTTTACGACAAGCCTGTCGCCAAGCAAAAGAATGGCAACGCATTGCGAAGGATATTCGCATTGGGGTTAATCTCTCACCGAAGCAATTTCGTCAATCTCGTTTAATTGAAACGATCGCTCAGATTCTGAATGAAACCGGCTTAAACCCAGAAGGCTTAGAGTTAGAAATCACCGAATCCGCTGCCATTGAAGATTTTGATTATACGCAAGCTGTTATGCGCGAACTCAAACAGTTTGGTATTCACCTTTCCATTGATGATTTTGGTACGGGGCATTCCTCTCTGAGTCGGTTGCAATTCTTACCCCTCAATACCTTAAAAATTGATCAATCTTTTTTACGGGATCTCTCGCGCAACACGAAGGCCCCCCACATCCTCTCTTCGATCGTTGCACTGGGCCAAGGGTTAGGGCTTAATCTCATCGCCGAAGGAGTGGAGAATAATATGCGGGTAGAATTCCTCAAGTCTATTAACTGCAACTGTGCCCAAGGGTTCTTTTTCCATAAACCCTTACCCGCAGAGACTGTTGATCGCTTGCTCCGAGATCAATGTCTGTCTCGTCCCTAGGGTTGGCGTAACACCCCTGGTGGTAAAGGCTTTCAACCCCCTTCCCGATCCACCGAGTTCTGCTCCGTGGGGAAAAGCCGATCGCGGAACAGTTCCCGCAGGGTAGTGGAGTTTGGCCAGACAAAGAGTAGAACCCCCGCCACCGTTAAGATCAGTAAAACGCCTACTCCCAGACTGAGCCAAACCCATTTGAAACGGGAAGAGGCTGGCACTGGAGACTGTAAATCCGCCGTTTCCTCCATGAGGGCCGCAGAAGCAGCGGTGAGGGGATCTTCAGACTCGACGGGCAGGCTGAGATCGCCGGAGTCCAGGGGCTCTCCCTCCAGGTCACTCTCCGCCATAATCTCCTGGGGCACCCTGAGGGATCCATCCGGGAAGGGATCTAAAAGGACACCATAGTCCGGAGAAATCTGGCACTTCATCAGCCCCACGGAAATATTATCCTGACCATTTTTCTGATTACCTAAATCAACCCACTCCTGGGCAATATCCTCCATCGTTTGCATTTCGCTGAGCAAAGCAGTAATGGAGCCATTCCAATAGCGATCCACCCAGCCCCGATCGCTTAAGCCATCAGAACAGAGGAAAAAGACTCCATCTTCATCCACAATTAGGCGCTGAATATGCACATGCAGGGCCTCGCCCGTGCGGGTTCCCAGGGCTTGAGTTAAGGCCGTTGCATCCTCTCGGGCTAAGGCTACTCGATAAAACGATCGGCCCATCCGCACCTCCCGGGCAGCCACATCATCATCCACCGTGAGTCCATGACAGGTGCTTTGTGTCATCCAATAGGCTCGGCTATCCCCGAGATGAACGACATAAATTTCATGACTATAGATCGTTTGATTTTTCTGCCGACTCAAAATCTGCTGAATATGCACCACCATCACCAACGTCGTCGCCATCCGTTGACGATCGCTACGATGCTGTAAGTCATTTTGAGCCGTAATCAGATTATTCACCACCCGCACACTCGCGGCGAGTTGCTCCATAATCACCGCAGGGGGCAAAATGACCCCCTCCCCTTGGTGCTGTAAATCTTGAAAAAGGGCCTGGATTTGCAGCTTCATCGAACGCAACGCCAATTGGCTGGCCACCTCCCCCCCCTCGTGGCCGCCCATCCCATCACAAATCATCACCAGATGGGGAATCAGATCGCGGTGATTGGCCAAAGCCGCTTCCGTCAGATCACTGGGTAACGGGAAACACCGATCCTCATTATGGGTTTGAGCCTGCCCCGGATCACTTTGCCCCGTCACCACAAGTTTTAAGGGCGATCGAGCCGTTTCCCTTAACAATAATTGATTGAGCTTGGTCACGGCAGACTCACTAAAGGCGGGGCCCTGGGCCAAGTCCTGACAAATCTCCGCTAAGGGGGCTTGGAGGTGCGGAGCCAACGCCGGAATCCACCCCCGCCACAGTTGTTCCAACTGCTGAACCCCAGGCAAGGCCGTGGCATTGGTGACATATCGCACCTGAGGCAGGTCAAGCCCCGTCCCCAAAGGGGTATCCTGCCCCTGCCCGCCATACAACTCCCGCAACCGCAGGATACTCCCCTGTACCCGAAGATTATCCGCAACCAATAAACTTGCCGCCACCCCCCACCGGGAGAGCCCCATCCATAGTTCCCAGGTTTGCCAGATCCAATTGAGTTGGCGCAGCGGGGAAGCTTGGCTGAGGCTTTGATCTAAGCGAGGCAGGAGGCGACCCGAACCTTCCAGAGGCGAATTTTCCAGCAACACCACTCGCCCCTGCGGGGTTTGGCAAACCCCATAGACCACCGGCAGATGGAGGCGGAGGGAATGGAGATACTGATAGGGCAATAATTCGGGATGTATCGTTTCCTCGTCATCAGAGGGGGGATCACCGGGTTGAGTGTCCAACCACACCTGAGGGGCAATGATTTGATAACGATTCATTGCACTAGCACTGCCGACCGTCGAGCCAGGCATAAACTGCTGTGCAGCCGATCCCAATGCCCAAAGGTACGGGGTAATTAACGGTTCAATGCTAGACATGGGGGAAATTGAGGGTTATAGGCCTTCTACTAAAGCTTGATAATCTTCTGCTGTCATCCCCTCATCCCAATCTTCCTCTTCACTAATCTTAATTTTTATTAACCAGCCATCTCCATAGGGATCATCGCCCAAAGACTCCGGGGTTTCCAGCAGCGTTTCATTCCGCTCAATCACCGTACCGGAAAGGGGCGCGTAAATATCTTCCACCGCCTTAACGGATTCCACACTCCCCAAGCGATCGCCCTTGATCACTTCGTCCCCCACCTCTGGTAATTCTAAAAAAACGACATCCCCCAACTGCTCAATAGCGTAAGCCGTAATGCCGATCGTCGCTTCATTGTCGTCGAGTCGCGCATACTCGTGAGAGTCAAAATACTGCAAATCTTCAGGATAATCCAGTGCCATGCTGATGCCTCAATGTGTTAGTGTCCCAGAGTGAATGCTCTAGGAGGGGGAGTCCCATAGCCTTTTGCTCGTTTTGCCCAAGTCTGATACAGGCAGCAAACGATCGATGCAGACATCCCACAGGTTTAATTACTACAATTAACTACATAGGGCAATTCTTGTACCCTGACAAGGGGCAAGGCTGAACGAATCGCACATCCCCGATTTCTGATCGACGCTGAATTTGAGGGACAGTTCTCGCTACCAGGAACTTGAAGTCCGGAGATCACTCCCTAATTTCCTAAAATGGGCTTGCCACTGAAAGCGAAAAACGAAAAAAAATTGAAGGGAAGAATGCGGCACTCCCCACTCTTCCCCCTTAAGTTGCTTGCCCTACAATGATCGGAAAATGATCGGAACGCTATTCTTCAACAGGTGCTATGGATCCTAACCGCTGGCAAAATCAAGGCTTTGGCTTTGGACTGACAACCCTTCTGCTGCTCATCCTCATTGGCGCGATCGCTCCAGATTGGCTAGTCAATGGCGTATTGATTCTTTTCTTTGCAGCGATTTTGCTCCCCATTATTGGCGTATTTGTCCTGCGCTGGTGGCTGCAACGCAATTTAGTCAGTGCCAACTGCCCCGTTTGCAACTATCCCCTCCAGGGGGTTCAGGGGCTAAAAACCCAGTGCCCTAGTTGCGGCGAAGTCCTCACCGTTAATGCCGACAAGGGCTACGATCGTGTTACGCCTCCCGGTACCGTTGAAGTAGAAGCCATTGACGTAACCACAGAAGTAGAAGTCTTGCCACCGGAAGAGGAGGTCTAAAGAAGAGGATGCAGCAGCAAGCACTGCCTTGATGAGACAGAAAGTGAATAGACTTTATACAAAATAGGGCAGAACCCCTCAAAAAATGCAAAATTTTGCCCTCGGGCACATCCTCAATTGAGTCCAGAATCCTGACGGTATCGACATTATCCGCACCATCCCAGTTGTAACGCGAGGGACTGAAACCATTACGGCATAGGGATCTCATTCCCTTTCATTGCTAATTGATGACCGATCTGAACCTTCTCTTCCCCTGCGCTAAACGGACAACACGATATTAAAAAATTACAGATTCTTTTCATGAAGTCATTAAGAAATGTAACAGGATGCTAAGGATTCTAAATCAGCGTGTTTGCTGTAATACAAAATGCTAGTTTGGAGTTAGGGTAAATTCAGGTTTAGTCTTGGTTCACTGACATCTAGCTTCCCTAGCTGCCATGACTGACGACTGAGCCGGAGCGCTTCATTAATCCATGCAGGTGCCATGAAGGAAGTTTGTATTTATCCTGCATTTAATTCGTCTCATTTTTTGAGGGAGGCCCTATATGAAACTTGTTATCCAGGGGAAAAACATTGATATTACCGAATCTATTCGCAACTATGTCAATGAAAAAATTGAGAAGGCCGTCAGTCATTTTCAATCCATCACCTCGGAGGTTGATATTCACCTTTCTGTCGCCAAAAATCCCCGGATAAATCCCAAGCAAACCGCAGAAGTAACGATTTATGCCAATGGCACAGTGATTCGCGCTGAAGAAAGCAGCGAAAACATGTATGCCAGCATCGATCTAGTGGCGAACAAAATCAGTCGGCAACTGCGCAAGTATAAAGAACGCCGTTTTGATAAGAAAGGCGCTAAGTCTGCTAAAGAAGCCCTTGTGAACGGTCAAGTCGAAACCCAATTGGTCGAAGATTTAATTGGCGATCGTCAGCCCGAACTCCCTCGTCATGTAGTTCGGACCAAGTACTTTGCCATGCCCCCGATGAGTGTCGAGGAAGCCCTCGAACAACTGGATCTGGTGGATCATGACTTTTATGTGTTCTGTAATGCCGAAACAGGCGAAATTAATGTTGCCTACGAGCGGAATCATGGTGGCTACGGTGTCATTCAGCCTCGTAGCGGCAACGGTCATGTCAATGGTCAGCCCCACACGAAGGAACAGGAAGTCGCTCGGGCTCATTAACTCGGGTTGATGAACTTGGGGTTTACTCAGGTTCTCGTCACGCTAAATGGCGGCTATCTATTGCAAGCACAAGACAAGCGGAAGAGTTGGTACACCTGCTGCACTCTGTACCAGACTCTTCCGCTTATTTTTGGGGACTTCACGGCTAGAAAATTCGAGTACCAACTGAAGGCGAGAGAGTGCGGCAATCCTCTTGCTCATTGTTTCCGCTTTAAGTGGAAAGCCGAAAATCCTCAGGATTTGGCCGGTTTATTCCTTGCGGCAACGGTGCTCTGGACTGGATCTGTGACAGACTTTGCTGTATTACAATCTACCGTTTCAGGGTAACCTTCGCGCCTATAATGAGATTGCCCTCATGCATAGATTTTTGGAGCAATCACCTTGAGATGTTTTGAATCGCCTCAACCCAAGGTTGGAGTTATTGGTGCAGGGCGAGTGGGCAGTACCTTAGCCCAACGCCTAGCCGAAAAAAGTATTGCAGATGTCGTTTTATTGGATATTGTGCCAGGACTCCCCCAGGGTATTGCCTTAGATTTAATGGAAGCTCGGGGAATCGAGCGACACGATCGCCAAATTACGGGTTCAAATGACTATGAAGCCCTTCATGGGGTTGATGTAGTGGTCATTACAGCGGGTAAACCCCGAAGTCCGGGAATGAGTCGGGATGATCTGTTGCTAACCAATGCCCGCATAGTTGGCGAAGCGGCCCGCCAAGCGGCTCAGCAGTCCCCGGAAGCTATTTTTGTGGTTGTCACCAATCCCCTCGATGTGATGACCTACTTAACCTGGCAAGAAAGTGGCTTACCGCCAGAGCGGGTTCTAGGGATGGCCGGAGTCCTGGATTCAGCCCGCTTTCAAACCTTTATTGCCATGGAACTTGGCGTTTCCATTGCCGATGTGACCGCAATGGTACTGGGGAGCCATGGCGATGCAATGTTGCCCTTACCCCGCTACTGTACCGTCAACGGGATTTCCATTACAGATTTGCTGCCCCAGGATCAGATTGACCAGTTAGTGCGACGTACCCAGCAGGGGGGAGCCGAAATTGTCGAACTGGTGAAAACCGGCAGTGCCTTCTATGCACCATCCTCTTCCGCCTGTTTGATGGTGGAATCCATCCTCATGGATCGTCATCGTTTACTGCCCACCAGTTGCTATCTGCAGGGGGAATATGGCCTAACCGATGTTTATCTTGGGGTTCCCGCCCAACTGGGACGATCGGGTCGGGAAAAAATTATGGAACTGAAGTTAACCCCCGCCGAGCAAGCACAACTCACACGATCGGCGGATGCGATGAAAGCTCAAATCGAAACGGTTCGCCAAGGACTCGGAAAAGCATAGGGCTCTTGCTCAAGTCAATTCCGGCTGGGGGGCAACCCCCTCCGGGAATGGCACCCGATGAACCTGGGTCTGGTGGGTTCCATCCGGCCACAGGGTCAAGATCCTAAAGCCCGGCGTTTGGCTGGGGGGCAGGGGGGGCGGTGGTGTAACCTGCACACTGCTGGCGGGACAGCCATAAAAGGCTTTGTTTGCTTGGTGGCATTCAAAGGCCCAGTGGATATGGCCAAACAGCACAATTTTGACCTGGGGAAAGCGATCGAGTTGGCTTAACAATTCCGATCCATTTTGGACGGCAATTTGATCTAACCAGTCAATCCCCACGGAGAGAGGGTGGTGGTGTAAGACAATTAAGGTGGGACGATCGGGGTGGGTGAGCAGTAAGGTTTCGAGTTCCCGTAAGGTAGTGTCCCTCAGGTACCCTTCTCCCCATTGAGCCGTTGGCAGGACAGAGTTGACTAAAATTAAGTGCCACTGGCCCAGCAAAACCGATCGACAGTGCTCCGTTACACCGGGATAGTGGGGGCTCAGGATCTGATGGGCGTGGCTTAAACAATCATGGTTCCCCGCCAGCCAATAGATGGGCATTTCTAGGGGGTGCAGTAACTGCAACAACTGTTGATAGGCTTCCGGCTCCCCCGCTTCTGCTAAATCCCCCGTCAGGAGCAAGACATCCAGGGGAAAAGCCGAGAGGTGGTTTAAGATTTGTTTCAAGTTCTCCGCCGGAGAGCATCCTCGTAAAATCCCCTGGGCATCGGCCAGCAGGTGCATATCTGTAACTTGAGCGAGGGTTACGGGGGGAACCTTGGGAGTCATGCCAGAGCCGGGGGTAGCCAAGAACGATTTTAGTCTAGCCCCAGTTTAGACTCGGTTTAGACCTAGTTTAGTTTAGACCCAGTTGGAACTCAGGGATCTCAGGGAATACTCCCCTGGAGCCTCCCCCGCCTCCCCCTGTTGCAGACGATGCCGATCGCCCCTTAAGCTGAGCTTGATCAGGCGTAAACAATCTGCTTGAAACACTAACAGCACCAAACTGTTGGACTAGGCCTATTCCCAGCCGACCCTCTACCCCTTAAGTTGATCATCAAGGTTTGTATGAGCCAGCGTAAACGAATTGCTTTAATTGTCTTTGTGAGTATTCTGATCCTGGGGTTAGCCTTCATTTGGCTTGTGTTTCCCGGATCCCCTTTGACGGAATTGTCTTGGCAGGGGTGGTTATCGATCGCGGTGATGATTCTTTCCTTGATGGGCAATGCCTTTAGTTCCTTACCGGCAGAGGTGGTTTTTTTGGGGGGACTCGCCGTCTTATTGGTGTCGGGCATTTTAGATGAGAAAACAGCGTTGTCCGGCTTTGGCAACTCGGGGATGATTACGGTAGGGGTTTTGTATGTGGTGGTTACGGGGCTACAGCAAACCGGGGGACTCTCCTGGGTGTCTCAGCACGTCCTGGGGCTGCCGAAAGGACTAAACCGCGCCTTGATGCGCCTGATGTTTCCCGTCGTCATTCTCAGTGCCTTTTTGAATAACACCCCCGTGGTGGCCATGTTTATTCCCGTAGTACAAGAATGGTCACGCAAGTTACGGCTCAGCCCCTCGAAGTTAATGATGCCCCTCAGTTTTGCTGCACTGTTTGGCGGCATTTGTACCCTCATTGGCACCAGTACCAACTTAGTGGTCAACGGGTTGCTGATTGACAGCACGGGTTCCCCTGGCTTGGGATTGTGGGACATTTCTTGGGTAGGGATTCCCTGCGCTATGGCGGGAACGATTTATCTGCTGCTTTGCCATCCTTGGCTCTTACCCAATCGCAAACCCCCCATTAGTAACGATGATTCCCGGGAGTATACCGTGGAAATGGTGGTGGAACCGGGAGGAACGATCGCGGGGAAAACCGTAGAGCAGGCCGGATTACGGAATTTACCGGGTTTATTTTTAATGGAAATTCAACGGGGGGATCAGGTTTTACCCGCCATTACCCCTAAACAGCTTTTACAAGACGAGGATCAGTTAGTGTTTGTCGGAGCCTTGGAGTCCGTAGTGGACTTACAACGCTTTCGCGGTTTACAGCCATCGACCGATCAAGTTTTTAAGTTAACCCTACCCCGCACCGAGCGATCGTTAGTGGAGGCGGTGGTTTCCAATACCTGTCCCCTCGTGGGACAAACCATTCGGGAAGGGCGATTTCGCACCCGCTATCAAGCCGTTGTGATTGCGGTGGCCCGCAATGGGGAACGCTTACCGGGCAAAATAGGGGACATTTGTTTGCAGGCCGGGGATACCCTGCTGGTGGAAGCTCCCCCCAGCTTTGTGGAGCAACGACGGGGATCCCGAGACTTCTATCTGGTCAGTGGCATCCCAGACTCCGAACCCTTGGATCATGCGAAAGCGCCCCTCGCCCTAGGCATTTTAATCCTGATGGTGATTTTAGCTAGTACCGGTATTCTCAATATGCTAAAAGCCGCTAGCGTGGCGGCCATCTTGATGCTGGCCACCCGTTGTTGTAGTCCCGATCGGGCGATTCGGAATATTGAATGGTCAGTACTGGTGGTGATTGGTGCCGCCTTGGGGATTGGTTATGGCTTAGAAACAACGGGAGCTGCCACAGCGATCGCCTCTACCTTTATTAGTTCTGCCAGTCGTAATCCTTGGGTTGCTTTAGCGGTTCTTCATCTCCTCACGGCGGCCATGACGGAAATGATTACCAATAACGCAGCGGCGGCGCTGATGTTCCCCATTGCAGTGGCCGTATCCAACGATTTAGGGGTGAGCATTATTCCCTTTGTGATTTCGATTATGGTGGCCGCTTCCTCCAGTTTTATGACCCCTATCGGTTACCAAACCAACCTGATGGTCTATGGGCCAGGAGGCTATCGTTTTGCTGACTTTATCCGGGTTGGGGCTCCTCTAACCTTCATTTTCTTTGTCATTACGATCGTTCTGGCTCCCATGGTTTACCCCTTTTATCCTTAGGATCGTGAATTAAATAAACCGGAAAGTTCAGGATTAAACCACAGAGGCACAAAGAACACAAAGGTATTCCTTCGGGGCTTCGGTGTCTTGGTAGTGAAATTCCAGGTTATAAAG